>CANNKH010000185.1 GCA_947504985.1 Methylococcaceae bacterium
CGCCGGCCGCTATCTCAGCCATTCCTCCTGATAAAGACGAAGCCGTGGTTCGCAATCCACCTACGCCGATGATTTCCACTGATACCACGACTCCGCCACCCAAGCCGGTAATGTCTTTAGAGAGTTCAAAGGATAAAAAATCTGCTTTATTTCTCGACAAACTAGCCTATTTGAGCGATGAAGTTGCCGAATTAAAAGAGACCGCTCAAGAAAACGGTCTCAAGCTCAGTGGTTTTTTTGATGTCAATGCAAAAACCGATAATTCAACTAACCAAACATTCAGTGTCGGTTCGATAGAATTAGATCTGGAATATGATTATTACGACAATGTTGCTGCCAGTACGGCCTTGGTTTTGTGTGGTAACTCACCGGGTATTGATGCCTCTATCTTTTCAGTGGTGCCCTCATCAGTATCGTGCGGTAATAGTGGACCGGGTGGCATAGGTGCTGGACCGGTTGGTTTCGGTGTGGCATTTATTGATTACCATCGTTTTGATCACAGCATTCCTCCTCGGGGGCGCATTTTTAATCATCAAGGTTTTCATTTTCAGGTCGGACGATTTGATTTGCCTTTTTCAACGGATTATCAAAACTTTGCTAACAAAGATCGTATTTCCATCACCGCGCCCATTACCACGGCTAGAATGCAATTTGGCGGCTTTAACGGTGATGGTTTACGTTCTTATGGGGAATGGCGCATATTCAATTACTCCGTGTTCTGGACGGACGCCATGTACGCTCATAGTGGCACGTCTTTGGGGGGACGCTTAGGGATTGCGCTTGGCGATAACGCCTATCGATTGCATAACAGCAATCCAGAAGGTATTGAGCTGGGGGTGTCACATCTTAGCGATTTTGATTATCACAATAACCTCCGCAACCTGATATATGGTGTCGATGTTAGCTTTAGCTATCGCATTCTAAAATTACAAAGTGAGTTGATGTTAAGGCAAGCGCAACATCATTTTGTTGTCGATGATGGTTCGGGTTCGGTGGTTGATTACGGTTATCCTGATGAGTTGGGCTATCACACTACGTTAATCGCTGACCTTAAAACAGTTCTCAAACAGCCGGTATCTGTTTTTATCCGTTATGGTCGATGGCAACCCAGTCTCATGGTGACTCGAGATTTTGATGGCAGCTTGGTTGCTATCAGTAATGTCTCGTTGTTATCAGTAGGCTTGAATTATAAATTTAACGATTACATGACGCTAAAGCTTGAATATACGGATTCTTTAGGAACCTCAACAAGGGAGCATTACTTTGACAAAAAACTTGGTATTGCCCAAATGGTAGTGGCTTTTTAATATGGAAACCAATGTCTTTAATCAAGCGGTGTGTCGTGTGGGCAACGCTTTTTTGCCCACCAATTTAAGAAATCTATGGTTTTTGCGGTGTAAGCGCTGGGCAATAATAGTTTTGCTAACCCTGTCAGTTTTAGCGGGATTATTGTTGTTTTGCACGGCCACAGTACAAGCCAAAACCGATAATCCCCATGTCATCAAAAATGATACTTCTCATTTAAGCTGTAAAACCTGTCATGTGAGCGATGTGAACTCAAGCAAATCGCCGTTTAATAGCCAGATTGATGAACCGCTGAATACTAAAAATAACGCGACTAATCTCAGTGCTTTTAATATCAATGGTATTACTATGTGTACCGGTTGTCATGACCCTAATGCGGTTCATAAAGTGGGCTTGCATATCGACTTTGCCGTACCCGCTGATTTACCTCTGGATGAAAGTAATGGCATGATTTGTTTAACCTGTCATTACACGCATGGCAGTTTAGTCAGTGACAGGCCACAAGCCAGTTTTAGTTTTATTGATCAGTTGATCGATGCTGAGCGTCTGCATAAAAGTTTTTTACTTCGTCGTAGCAATGTTAATGGCGAGCTGTGTTTAATCTGTCATCATGTTTCTGAAGGCTCCAAATAATGCAAAGTATTTCCCCTAAACGTCGCCATATTTTTATCAAAAAAGCATTTCAAGGTCGCTTTATCGCAGGCGTATTTTTATTAATGTTGTTATCAGGATTGGGTTCAGCCTTATTAATTTATTGGCTTATTGGTGGCGATTTACAAGTGCAGTCACAAACCGCGCACGTTAATATTATCAATGTCTGGGGACGATTAGGATTGTCTCTATTGATAGGTAATGTCGTGGCTATTATGGTTACCGGTACGCTCACTGTATTTTTTGTTTTGTATGCCAGCCATAAAATTGCAGGGCCGCTTTATCGCTTTGAAAAACTCTGCGAACAAGTGGGTAATGGCGAGTTGGATGTAATGACTTCGCTACGGGAAAAAGATCAACTTCATGATTTGGCAGAGGCTTTTGCCCTCATGATAAATAAACTGCGTGCTCGGCAAAGTCAGCAAAACGAAGTTATCGCCAAAATAAATCAGCACGTCCAGCAATTAAAAGACGATAGCCAGATAACGGCACATCAAATGCAAGTGCTTGAACAGCTTGAATTGAGGGTTAAGCAATTCAAATGCTAGGAATGAGTACGATAATTTTGGCAACATAATGACGGCCAGTCCTTTGAGGACGGGCAGTCATAGCATCCCGAGGTTACAACACTTTTTCACACCACCCGTAGGCACTTTAGGCGAAGCGGTTAACCTAACGCGATCAGCCAGCACTATCAATAACAAAAATAAACTAGGCGCTTTTTATGTTTAAAAATATGTTCGTAAGTTTTAAAACCCGTATCTTGCTAGGTTTTTTTAGCCTGATTATCATGATGGCTGTCATTATTATTTTGAATTTGGTGCAGTTCTCAAAAGTTGAGAAGCACACGGATGATTTGAATAATACGATTTTACCTATTGCTTTGGCGGCGGAAGGTATGGTTGTTGATGTTATACAGGTTCAACAGTTTTTAACCGATGTTTGTGCTACCCATAATGCGGGAGGCTATGAGGAGGCCGAAGCGTCCGCAGTAGATTTTAAAAATAAAATGGCAAAAATTCTCACCATGGGATCTATTACTGCGACGCAAAAGGCAGAGTTGACTAAGCTTGGTGTTGTTTTTGATAAGTTTTATGGACAAGGCAAGCATATGGCTTCTGTTTACATCAGCCAAGGTATTGATGCGGGTAATATCATCATGGAAGACTTTGATATTACTGCGACTGAGCTGATTGAGATTATGGGGAAATTTAAAGCGGATGCTATTAATAATGAGCTAAAAACGACTAATTACCTGAATGAGTCTACCGCGAATGCCTCTAATCTGATGATGTTAATTTCCGCTCTATTAGTGGCTTTGAGTTTAGGTGTTGCATTCTATTTAACGGCTTATTTGTATAAACAATTGGGTATTGATCCGTATTATGCCAAAGGTATTGCCAAAGAAATCGCCAAAGGTCACTTTAAGCGAGAAATTGCATTAGATGAAGGCGATAACAGTAGCTTGTTGTATGCCATTAAAACGATACAAATGTCGATTAACAGTTTTGTTGATGCTTTAGAAGTGATGTCGAAAAAGCACGATGAAGGCTGGATATGGGAAGAGATAGATGTTAGCAAATTTCCTGGGACTTACGGACGTATGGCGCGTGACATCAATGCCTTGGTTCGGTCGCATATCGAAGTAAAAATGCAGGTTGTTAAAGTTATTTCGGAATATGCCAGAGGTGATTTCAGTCTTGATATGGATCGTTTGCCAGGTGATAAAGCTAAAATCACCGAGTCGATTGATAATGTCAAAAAAACGCTCTTTGAAGTAAGTAGTAGTATCGATTCGCTTGCCGAAGCTGGTGCTAAAGGTGATTTTTCCAAGCGTGTTGACACCTCAAAATTTGAATTTATGTTCAAAGATATTTTGACGGATTTCAATTCACTGATGGCCACTTGCGACACGGGCTTTCAAGATATATTACGCATCACTAATGCGATGGCGAGGGGTGATATGACCCAATCTATCGACAAGAAATATCCGGGTACCTTCGGCGAAGTGATCGAGGGTATGAATGCAACTGGCGAACATCTCAAAAGTTTGGTGAGTGAAATTAAGGACGCGACAGAAACCATCAATACGGCGGCTAGAGAAATTGCATCAGGTAATAATGATTTGTCGCATCGTACCGAAGAGCAGGCAGCCAGTCTTGAAGAAACCGCCGCTAGCATGGAAGAATTGACATCGACGGTGCAAGCCAATACCGAAAATGCCAAGCAAGCCAACCAATTAGCAAGAAGTGCCGCAGATACAGCGGATAAAGGCGTTGTTGTTGTTAGTAAAGTCGTCGAGACCATGGAATCGATCAATACGTCATCCAAGAAAATCGTCGACATTATTTCGGTAATCGATAGCATCGCCTTTCAGACCAACATTTTAGCGCTTAACGCGGCTGTAGAAGCGGCGCGTGCTGGAGAGCAGGGACGAGGCTTTGCGGTGGTCGCTGGTGAAGTGCGTAATCTTGCTCAACGTGCCGCTGCCGCCGCAGGTGAAATTAAGCATCTCATCGGGGATTCGGTAGAAAAAGTTGATGATGGCAGTAAGTTGGTTGTTCAGGCCGGGCTTACTATGGAAGAAATCGTCAGTTCTATTCGTAGGGTGACGGTGATTATGCGCGAAATAGCCGCCGCCTCAGTTGAACAATCGTCTGGAATCGAGCAAGTCAATCAAGCGATTGGTCAAATGGATGATGTAACGCAACAGAATGCGGCGCTGGTAGAACAAGCGGCGGCTTCGGCAGAGTCACTTGAAGATCAGGCGCAGAGCTTGTTAGTTACGGTTAATCAATTTAAAGTTGATGAAAAAGTACGCCATACCAGTGCGCCTATTACTTACCATCAGCCTAAGCCCGATCCTGTGCCGGTCGTCAAAATAGAAACTTACAAAGGTAAAAGTGTGAATACTGCCATCAAGTCGGTGATGCCGGTGGCAGCTGATAATGAATGGGAGGAGTTTTAATGGCCATCGTTAGCCTTGTTATCATCAAAAAATAAACTGATGTTTTGCCCAAAAGACTTTGTAGAAACCGCCGAGGGATTGATTTTTGCTTTGGTAGAACCGGATACTGAGCAAGATAAAGTACTGTGCTTTTTGCGTTATGTTAAGCAGGTTTCAGGATGGAAAAAGGTGGATACCGAGTCCGCGAATCGTTTTTTGCAACGGCATTATCCTGATTATTTGCATTATTCACCGGTATTGGATGCCCGTTTACATGCGGTTGCCACCGAAAAAATCGTCAAACATCATCGGCCCAGACAACGATTACAGGCAATTATGCGCAATAACTCTAAAGCGCCTGTAGAAAGTGATTTATGGCAGTTGTGCACTTTATTACAACAACACGGGCTGGATTTGGCGCAGACCGGCGTTACCGGTTCTATTTTAGTTGGGGTACAAAATCAGGCATCAGATATTGATCTGGTTTGCTACGATCGGGATAGCTTTAATCAATGTCGAGCGATTACGCGGGAATTAATTCATCAGGGCTTGTTGCAGGCGTTAAATGAAGACGACTGGCAGCAATCTTATCAGCGCCGTTCATCGGCGTTAAGCTTTGGCGACTATGTTTGGCATGAAAAGCGTAAATACAATAAAGCCGTTATTAACGGTAGAAAGTTTGATTTGAATTTTATTGATACGTCGACGCGTGCTAAAGCGTTGACGCATCAAAAACGGGGTCGAGTGACGCTGCAATGTCGCATTATTGATGATGCGCGAGCGTTTGATTACCCGGCGGAGTTTTTTGTCGACCATGAGGTTATTCATTCCGTCGTGAGTTTTACGGCGACGTACACGGGACAAGCATTTAACGGCGAAATGGTCGAAATATCCGGCGTGCTTGAACAAAATGAAACGGGCATTAAACGCATCGTCATTGGTTCAACCCGTGAAGCGCACGGTGAATACATTAAGGTGGTGCGTAGTTAGGAAGGGTACAAAATAATGTCGTTGTGTATTGTTGTTTTTGGTGGATGCCATGACTGCCAGTCCTTTGAGGACTGGCAGTCATTATGTTTCCTGATTAGAAAGATCCTTCAGCTTACCCAACAAATTCGAGTTATTTCTGAATTAAAAGCGCATACTGTTTTCGAATCCCAAGGAGACTTCCGTCATGGCAATGAACCGCATCCAATTCCAAA
>CANNKH010000186.1 GCA_947504985.1 Methylococcaceae bacterium
GGACAGTGGCGTTCATTACCTGACCCCGATGATGCAGCTACAAGATCCCAAGCAAACCAAAGTATTGTTAGTAACACTGGCAGAAACCACCCCGGTACTGGAAGCCGCCAATCTGCAAGCCGACCTAAGTCGTGCGGGGATTGAACCCTGGGCCTGGGTGGTAAACAACAGCATCGCGGCGACAACCGTCCATTCTCCGCTGCTGCGGCAACGTGCCGCTAATGAATTGGGTGAAATCAATGCCGTTGCCAATCAGTATGCTCAGCGTTATGCCGTTGTGCCGCTATTGCAAGAAGAGCCGGTAGGTGTTGCCCGCTTACTGGAATTGGCTGGAGATAACTGAATAAACGCCGGATACTGAAATAATCGAGAAAATCTCGATTTTCTGTTCATTTTGTACTGGCAAATCTGCTGGCAATATGACGGCAGAAGAATCAATCAAAATTCCATACTCAGGTAATTGCATATTCTGGCCCAACCTGAACACTGATTCTGATTTACATGCTGGTCGGGGTTTATAACCCCGATCGAAACGTGTAACAACATTCAGCACGGAATAAATCTACGTAAAACGTGAGTAACGGGGTTGCAAACCCCGTCACGCCTCGTACATGCTGGTCGGGGTTTGTAACCCCGATCTAAACGTTTAACAACATTCAGCACGGTATAAATCTGCGTAAAACGTGAGTAACGGGGTTGCAAACCCCCGTCACGCCTCGTACATGCCGGTCGGGGTTTGTAACCCCGATCGAAACGTTTAACAACATTCAGCACGGTATAAATCTGCGTAAAACGTGAGTAACGGGGTTGCAAACCCCGTCACGCCTCGTACATGCTGGCAACATCGCCGGAACGAACGACCCAGGCATAACGAAAGATCAAATCTACAATTTGCTTCAGTTGCTTTTGCTTACAGGGGTTAAACACTTTTTTTAATAATTCCTATTACGACTTTAAGAAATGTATTGCATTGTCTTTATTTTGTAAGCTATTGCTTACAATTGTAAATGAGCGAGGCATTCCGAGTTCATCACAAATCAAAATAACTTTTTATTGGAAGTAGTTATTCGAGTAGCAAGTTAAAGGTTCATTTTAGATAAGGTGAATGGCTGCTATCGGTAAGAGAGCAGCCATCCGAAAATGGGTGCACTCGCCCCAACCCTGAATCAAGGGCGAAAATGGTCGACATCGCACAACAGCATTTGAATATTGCAGTCAATGATTGCGACAGCATTTCATAAAGATAACTACTCGCTCACCTCATCATTGAAAAACATGTTAAAACGGCTTGACAGACTTTCTCGAAAAAAAATTTTTATTGCTTATGTGTAAAATCCTGCGATTTATTTGTTATGACTTAGCTTTTATTGTGTGGCATCCCTGTCCAAAGCTTTTAAATGCTTTAATTTTTCCTTGATCTTAATTTCCAGTCCACGGTCTACCGGCTGATAATAGTTACGTGCCGACAACTGATCAGGAAAATAATTTTCCCCAGCAGCATAGGCTTCAGGCTCGTCATGCGCATAACGGTATTCTTTACCATAATCCAGCGACTTCATTAGCTTGGTCGGCGCATTTCTCAAATGCACAGGCACGCCTAAACTGCCACTTTGCCGAGCATCCGCCATGGCCGCTTTGTAAGCCATATAAACCGCATTACTTTTTGGTGCGCAGGCGAGATAAACAACAGCTTGCGCCAAAGCCAACTCTCCTTCAGGACTGCCTAAACGCTCCTGAGCTTCCCAGGCATTAATACAAATTTGCAGGGCTCTTGGATCGGCGTTTCCTATATCCTCTGAAGCCATTCTGACAATTCGGCGGGCCAGATAAGACAAATCACAGCCGCCATCCATCATTCGGCATAACCAATACAATGAAGCATCAGGAGAACTGCCACGCACGGATTTATGCAAGGCCGAAATCTGGTTGTAAAACTCTTCGCCCTGATTGTCAAAACGACGCACACCGCCTGACAGCACTTCTCGGGCAATCGTTTTATTAATTTCCAGGCCACCCTTGGCTGCGGACAGCTCTACGGCTATTTCCAGCAAGTTAAGCAATTTTCTTGCATCGCCGTCAGCTGCTTGTGCGAACTGAAGTTTTATTTCAGCCGACATTTCGATAGCTTGAGCACCCAAACCCCGGGACTTATCGGTCAGGGCTTTATCAATAACCACCAGTAAATCTTCGGCAGTCAAGGCGTTAAGGACATACACTCTCGCTCTGGACAATAAGGCATTGTTCAAGGCAAAAGAGGGGTTTTCGGTCGTTGCGCCGACAAAATAAACCGTGCCGTCTTCAACATGAGGAAGAAAGGCGTCCTGTTGCGACTTGTTAAAGCGATGTACCTCATCGACGAACAAAATAGTACGCCTTAATTGTTCCACTTGGATTTTTTTGGCTTCGGCAACTGCCGCCCTGATTTCTTTGACACCTGACAATACAGCCGATATTGGCATAAATTCGGCATCCGAATGTTGCGCAATAAGACGAGCCAGTGTGGTTTTACCTGTGCCTGGAGGCCCCCAGAAAATCATCGAATGCAAGCGCCCCGAGACAATTGCCTCATAAAGCGGCTTGCCGGGTTTTAGGATATGTTGCTGCCCGACATAATCAGCTAATGCGGTGGGTCGCATCCGGTCAGCCAGCGGTTTGGTCAGATCATCAAAGAGCATAAAAGCAGAAGAAAGACGAAAGAGAAAAGACTAAGAGCGCAAGGTTAAGTGCTAAAGAGTACATCTTTTGCCTTTTGTCTTTAATGTTTAATCCGAAAAAACATCAACGCCCTTGGGCGCTTTAAACTCAAACAAGGTCTGTTTTAAAGGGGGATTCAAAATAACATTGGAAAAATAAATGCGGGTGAGTTGACCAAAATTATCACTCAACTCCATGCCACCCAACGAGTCTTTATCTAAACCAATGAGTACATATTTAAAACTGCTTTCCTGATTTTTGGGCAACAATTTTATCCACATCAAGTCGCCATCAACCCCCTGATGCTCCATGGTAAAATTGTCTTCCAATGAAATATCTCCGCTTAAAAGCAAAGCCGGTGTTGACCCAACTGATTCATCCAATTTCTTAACAGTAACCTGTTCCAGATCCGTATCATAAAACCAGACTTTGCCTGATGTAGAAACAATTTGTTGCTGAAAAGGTTTGACATAATCCCAGCGAAATTTGCCCGGCTTTTGCAGATAAAAAGCGCCAAAACTAGTTTGAGTCGGATTACCCGCTTCATTAATCAGAACCTGCTTAAAATCAGCACTCAATGATTTGGTGTTTTTTAAAAACGCTTTCAATTGCTGAACCGGTTTATCTTCGGCATGAACCGAAGTATTAAAAATCGCCATTGCGATCAAGCCAGCCAATAATGTAATTTTACTCATAAATACCTTTTTTAGTTATTCGGCAATAATTCGTTAATCAAACTCTCGATCCGATTAACAGGAGAATCCACACAGGGAGATGATTCTTCGGGTCCTGATCCGGCAACAAAAGGATATTCCTTGGCACCAGAGCAGTTTTCATTCGCCAACAGGCCGTTGGCAGGATCAACCCAAACCATTTTAATATTGTCAGGTGGAATCAAAGTGACTGGTTGTGTTGAAATCTGCTTCATTAAGGACGTCCAGACTTGCAATGCACCGGTCGCCCCTGTTAGCCCGGCCGGTTTATTATCGTCCCGACCGATCCAGACTACCGACAAATAATCGCCAGTATATCCCGCAAACCAACTGTCTTTTGAATCATTGGTTGTCCCTGTTTTCCCGACCAGACCGTAGTTTTCAGGAAAAGAAGCATACGCGGTGCGACCGGTACCTTCGAGCATAACTTCCTGCAAGATAGTATTGGTAATAAAAGTAACGGCTGGATCAAGAACTTGCCTTACCGTAAATGGATAACTTTGCAAGCGCGAGCCATCTGCAGCAACGACTGCCCTGATACCTTTTAGCGGCGTTGCAAAACCGTCTCCTGCTAGAGTTTGATAGATCTGGGTAACTTCCATTGGCGTTAATTGCGCCGCCCCCAAGAGAAAGGATGGAAACAGTTCCAACGGCCGAGTGATACCCATACTTCTTAAAGTCTTGGCAATTCTGGCTACGCCTATATCCATTCCGATCCGCACCGTAGCCAGATTATAGGAATGCGCAAGGGCCGTATGAAAACCCACCGTGCCATGCTCATTGTGATCATAGTTTTTAGGACTCCAGTCATTGCCATTCGAGCCCTTAACCAGAATGGCCGTATCACTGACCGGTGTAGTAATGGTGTACTTATTGGGATATTCCAACGCTGTTAAATAGACGACCGGTTTTATTAAAGATCCAATCGGTCTGACCGCATCCAGAGCACGATTAAATCCTGCGCTGGACACTTCACGACCACTCATCAACGCAGCTATTTCTCCGCTGTCCCGGCGCGTCACGATCGCTGCAGCTTCCAGCTCGTTAGCTTTAGGTAACTTTTCCAATTGATCCAGTTTCTTGGATAATGAATCCTCAAGCGTATCCTGAACCCTTGTATCCAGCGTGGTGAAAATCTTCAACCCCTGAGAAGTTAGATCTTCCTCTTTATAATCTTGTCTTAATTGACGTTTGACCAAATCAAGAAAGCCAGGATAACGATTGGTAGACCTATGCGTATTGGCAATCACATTGAGCGGTTTGGCTCTCGCAACAGTTGCCTGTTCTTTAGTGATATAGCCTTCCGTTTCCATTTCATCCAGTACAAGATTACGTCGTTGCATCGAACGATCCGGGTAGCGTCTGGGATCATATTCAGATGGGCCTCGAACCAAGGCAATCAAGGATGCTATATGTTCCAAAGGTAAATCCTTTAACGAACTCCCAAAATAGAACTCACTGGCCAAACCAAAGCCATGCACTGCACTGGCTCCATCCTGTCCCAAGTAGATTTCATTCAGATAGGCTTCCAAAATTTCATCTTTGCTGTAGCGATATTCCAGAATCAGCGCCATAAAAGCTTCTTTTACTTTACGGTTTAAACTACGCTCTGACGTTAAATAAAAGTTCTTAACCAACTGTTGGGTAATCGTACTTCCGCCTTGCACCATATGACCGGCAAGCACGTTTATCCATATGGCTCTGGCAATACCCTTAAATGAAATACCGATATGCTGATAAAAATCCCGATCTTCTGAAGCCAACAATCCCTTGATAAGCGCATTCGGCGCTTCCTCCAGCTTAATTAAAATCCGGTCTTCTTTAATAGTGGGATATAAACTGCCTATTTGAACTGGATCAAGCCGCACAATAGCAAGATCTTTGGATTGTTTAACATCAACAATATTGGCAATACCCAAAGCGTTGAAATTGACACGCATTACATTACTGGGTTGCTGCTGATCCCAAAAAGTGAATTCTCTGGTTTTTACATTGATTTGCGAACCATTTTTAAAATAAGTACCATCTGAAGACAAACTAACATCCAGCCGATAATGCAGCGACTGCAATAATTCTTCAAACTTGGCTGACGTCAGATTATAGCCTGCATAAAGCTCTACCGGACTGGCATAAACCCGTGCAGGAATAGACCAGCGCTTGCCTTCGAACTGGGTACGTACGTTATAATCCAAGTAACCCAGATAACTAAGTAACATAAATGCACCGCCAACGATGGAAATCAGTACTAAGTTTCTAAACCAATGTGAACCCGTTTTTTTAGGTTTCGATTTCTCAGTTAACGGTTTTTTTGTGTCATATCTGCCAGATACGCTTTTTTTGGTTTTTTCTGCCATAACCTCTTACAACATTATCTTGTTAATGTCGGCTATTATACATAGAGGATTGTCTGAATCATTAACCATCTGTTCGTTACGCAAGATTAGCATCACGAAAATCCAAAGAAAGACCATTTTAAAACTCTTCCCACCCATCGTCATCAGTAGTCGGTGAGGCCTGTTTAACGATAGCCACAACAGGGAGTTGATCGAGATTTTCTGTTTTTCGCCTGACTCTGGGTAAAGATCTGTCCACTCCATGAATTTCACCCTCCATTTTAAAATGCTTAACCGTAACCGTTAATTGCTGGGTCTGCTCTTCCATCGACTTTGCTGCCGCCGCAGCCTGTTGTA
>CANNKH010000187.1 GCA_947504985.1 Methylococcaceae bacterium
TAACTATACTCACGCTCAATCTAGCGATTACGCACGCCTTGGCAGACAATCCCAATCTGGCGCAAATTAAAGCACGCGCTGATGCCATGGCGGCGATTCCAGCACAAGAAGGTAGCTTACCTGACCCGCAAATCAGTTTTAATGCCATGAGTTTGCCGGTGGATAGCTTTAGTACTCGACCGGAAGACATGACGCAAATGAGTTTAGGGTTGTCCCAAGCCCTTCCTTTTCCTGGCAAACTGGCGTTGCGCGAACAGGCGGCGAAGTATGAAGCACAAGCTGCTGCACTGAATATTGATGAGCTACGTTTAATTCTGCTGAGCGATGTCAAAACCCTGTGGTGGCAAATTTTTTATCTGGATAGGGCGCAAGAAAGTGTCGATAGCAATCATAATCTATTGCAACAATTGGTAGACATTGCCAGAAGCAAATATGAAGTAGGGGTTGGGCTACAACAGGATGTGCTGCTCGCCCAGCTGGAATTGTCCAAGTTATTAGATCAAAAAATCAACTTGACCGGAATGCGGCGCAATACCGTTGCCCGACTCAATGCCCTGTTAAATCAACCCGCCAATAACGCCGTGCAATTGCCGGCAACAGTGCCATTACCTTTGCCAAATCTCAGGGAGGAAAACCAACTTTATCAACAAGCAGAAGTTTCAAGGCCAATGCTAGAAAGTGAGCGCTTGGGGATTAACGCCGCACAGTCAAAACTGGCGCTAGCTAAAAAAGACATTTTGCCTGATTTTAATATCGAAGCGGCTTATGGCTCGCGAAATAACATGCAAAATGGCAGTAAACGTGCTGACTTGCTCAGCTTAGGCATAAGTATGAATGTCCCCGTGTTTGCCGCCAGTAAACAGCTCAAAGCCGTCGATCAGCGTAGTAGTGAACTCATGCAGCAACGTTATGCGCTGCAAGACCAATGGAACGCCGTCCGCGTGCAAATTTCGCAGAGTTACAGTGATTATCAACGTGCCAAGCAACAAGTTGTCCTGTTTGATACCGGTATTATTCCGCAGGCGCATCAGACTGTGGCTTCCATGCTGGCGGGTTATCAGGTTAATAAAGTCGATTTCCTTAATCTGGTACGCAGTCAGATCACCTTGCTTGACTATGAAATTCAATACTGGAAAGCCTTTACCGAAGCTCAACAAGCCTTGGCACAATTAAGTGCAGCGGTTGGTGAGGAGGCTATTTATGACTAAGCAACTGGGGTTGACAGCGGTAATCATGCTCGCCTTGGGCGTGGGTGCGGGCTATTGGCTGGCGGTTTCTAATCCGCTAGACAACAAAACCACAGTCACCACTGCAATAAAAAAGCCGCTGTTTTACCGTAATCCAATGAATCCAACAGTCACCTCGCCCGTCCCAGCAAAAGATACGATGGGTATGGATTACCTTCCGGTTTATGCCGAAGATAACCCGCTGGCTGACCAGTCTGTCGCCGGTGCGGTAACCATTGATGCCGTTACCGTGCAAAACATGGGCGTGCGCACAGCGCTTGCCAAACAAACATTACTTTCCCATGTGGTGCGGGCGGTGGGTCGCGTCGCCTTCGATGAAGAACATATCGTCCGTTTACATCCTAAAACTGAAGGTTGGATTGAAACGCTACATGCCGATAAAACCGGGCAATGGGTCAAGAAGAATGAAGAATTATTGAGCATTTATTCCCCGCAATTGGTTGCCAGCCAGCAAGAATATGTACTCGCGTTAAACAATCTTAAAGTGCTGGAAAAAAGCCCGATTGAAGAAATCCGCAGCGGCGCTCAAGATTTAGTAAAAAGTTCGCGTGAGCGTTTGAAGTTATTGGATGTCCCCGCACATCAACTGCATGAACTGACAGCCAGCCATACCATCAAAAAAGATTTGCATATTCATACGCCAGCGGACGGCATCGTTATCAACATCGGTGCCCGCGAAGGTCAATATGTCACGCCTGAAACGCAGTTGTATTTAATCGCAGATTTATCCAAGGTCTGGGTATATGCCGATATTTATGAATACGAATTGCCTTGGGTTAAAGAAGGCGATCCCGTAGAAATGCGCCTCGCCGGTGTGCCTGGCAGTATTTTTAAAGGTCGTTTGGCGTTTATTTATCCTTACGCCGAGGCCAAAACCCGAACGATTAAAGTCCGTTTGGTGTTTGATAATTCTGAACTTTTGTTAAAACCGGATATGTTTGCCGACGTCACTATTCTTGCCGACAAACAACTAGATGCGGTGGTCATCCCGACCGAAGCCGTTATTCGTTCGGGAGCGCAAACGCAAGTATTAGTGGTACGCAGTCCGGGCAAGTTTGAGCCGCGACCAGTGACGACAGGCTTGTCGTCCAATAATGATATTGCCATTTTGGACGGGCTTGCCGCAGGCGAGGAAGTGGTGACATCCGCGCAATTTCTTATCGACTCCGAATCAAAGCTGAATGAAGCAACCGCTAAAATGAGGGCGCTTTCACCCGCATCAGCGGGGCAGGGGACGCATCAACATGACTGATTTCATCATCAATGCGGCATTAAAAGATCGTTTTATGGTGCTGCTGGGTGCGGTAATTCTGGCCTTGGCAGGCGCTTGGTCTTTTAAAAATATGCCGTTAGATGCAATACCCGACTTGTCCGATGTACAGGTCATCATCTTCACCGATTATGCCGATCAATCACCGCAGGTGGTTGAGAATCAGGTCACTTACCCATTAACGACCGCGATGTTGGCGGCGCCCCATGCCAAAGTGGTGCGCGGCTATTCTTTTTTTGGCTTGTCCTTTGTTTACGTCATTTTTGAAGACGGCACCGATATGTATTGGGCGCGGTCACGGGTGCTGGAATACCTCAATTATGTCAAAAATCGTTTGCCACAAGGCGTTACGCCCACTTTAGGCCCCGATGCCACCGGCGTTGGCTGGATTTACGAATACGCGCTGGTAGACAAGACCGGCAAGCATGATCTGGCGCAACTGCGTTCTATTCAGGATTGGTATTTGCGCTATCCGTTGCAAACTGTCCCCGGTGTTTCTGAAGTCGCGTCAGTGGGCGGTTATGTCAAACAATATCAGGTGGAAGTTGATCCTCATGTTCTGCAAGCCTATGAAATTCCGTTAGCCACGGTTATTAATGCCATTAAACGTTCTAATAATGATGTTGGCGGTCGCTTGCTTGAAATCGGCGAAACTGAATATATGGTCAGGGGTTTAGGTTACATCAAATCCATCAGCGATTTGAACACCATTCCAGTGGGTGTCGATACCAACGGTACGCCGATACGTTTGCAGGATGTCGCCCATGTCCAGATTGGCCCTGAGTTACGACGTGGTGTCACTGAGTTAGATGGTGAAGGCGAAGTTGCCGGTGGCGTGGTGATTATGCGCTTTGGTGAAAATGCGCTGGCAACGATTGAGGATGTGCGCAAAAAACTTGATGAACTAAAAAAAGGCTTGCCCGAAGGTATTGAGATGGTCACGGTTTATGATCGCGGTAGTTTGATTGAACGCGCCGTGGCTACCTTAACGGAAGCATTGAGCCAAGAGCTTATAATCGTCTGCGCCTTGGTCGCGTTATTTTTGCTGCATCTACGTTCATCCTTGGTCATTGTGCTTACGTTGCCGTTGGGTATTTTGATGGCATTTATCGTTATGAAATGGCAAGGCATGAACGCCAATATCATGTCACTGGGCGGTATTGCGTTGGCGATTGGTGATATGGTCGATGGCGCCGTGGTGATGGTGGAAAATGCCCATAAACACCTTGCTGAAGCCGCTGAAAAAAAACAAGCCAAATTGACGGCACAGGAACGCTGGCAAGCTATCGGTAGCGCGTCGCGTGAAGTCGGTTCCGGGCTGTTTTCGTCATTGCTGGTAATCACGGTTTCTTTTCTGCCCATTATCACGATGCAAGCCCAAGAAGGTCGTTTATTTAGTCCGTTGGCATTCACCAAAACTTACGCAATGGCGGCGGCGGCTATCTTGACCATCACGCTCGTCCCCGTGTTGATGGGTTATTTTGTCCGTGGCAACATCATTCCTGAACACAAAAACCCAATTAACCGATTTTTGCACACGCTACACTCGCCCGTTTTAAAGCTGGCGATGCGTTGGCGGGCAGTTACTTTGCTATTGGCGGCGCTGCTAATGGCTTCTACGTTCTACCCGTTAGCAAACATGGGCAGTGAATTTATGCCGCCGCTCGATGAAGGCGATATTTTATACATGCCCACTACCTTTCCGGGCATTAGCATCACCAAAGCCAAAGAAGTGTTGCAACAAACGGACAAACTGATAAAAACATTCCCCGAAGTGCAGCATGTGTTCGGCAAAATAGGTCGCGCAGAAACCGCAACCGATGCCGCGCCGCTGATGATGGTGGAAACCACCATCCAGCTCAAACCACCAGCGCAATGGCCTGACCCCGCCAAAACCACGCGGCAACTGATGGCGGAAATGGACAAGGCTATCCGTTTTCCAGGGCTTGCCAATGCTTGGACGATGCCCATTAAAACCCGTATTGATATGCTCTCCACCGGCATTAAAACGCCAGTGGGCATCAAGGTGGCAGGGCCGGATTTGCAGGTGCTGCAATCTCTGTCGTTACAAATCGAACAGGCCATGAAAACCTTGCCGGAAACCCTGTCGGCTTATGGCGACCGTGCCGTCGGTGGTTATTTTCTGGATTTTGACATTAACCGCGAAGCCGCCGCGCGTTACGGCTTGACCATCGGTGACGTACAGGATGTGATTCAAAGCGCGATTGGTGGCATGAACATCACCGAAACCGTTGAAGGGCTGGAACGTTATCCGGTTAATCTGCGCTATCCGCGTGATTTACGCGATAACTTGGACGCGTTGCAGCGTGTCTTAATTCCTACGCCCACCGGTAGCCAGATACCGTTGATATTGGTCGCGGATATACATTTCAGTCGAGGCACCGATGTCATTAAAACCGAAGATGCACGGCCTAATGCGTGGATTTATGTTGATATTAAAACGTCTGATATTGGCGGCTATGTCGCGCTGGCTAAAACCGCCTTGGCAGAACGCGTCACGATACCGGCGGGTTATACCGTCACCTGGTCGGGTCAGTTTGAATACATGCAACGTGCAGCGGAGCGTTTGGCTTTGGTGGTGCCTATCACCTTGCTGCTGATTTTTATTTTGCTGTATAGCGCGTTCCGCAATATCACCCAGCCGCTTATCGTGATGCTGGCGATCCCGTTCAGCCTCATCGGTGGCTTATGGTTTGTCTATTGGCTGGGATTCAACTTGTCGATTGCTGTGTATGTCGGTCTTATTGCGCTGGCAGGCACCGCCGCCGAAACCGGCGTGATGGTGTTAAGTTTTATTGATATTGAAATTGATAAATTACGCGAGCAAAAACAAGCACCGTTAACCAGCGCGGAAATCAGAGCGGCAAGCGAAGCCGCCACCGCTTTACGGGTCAGGCCGGTTGCGATCACCTCGCTGGCTAATATTGTTGGATTAATTCCCATCATGTGGGCGACCGGCACTGGCGCAGATGTCACGCAACGCGTCGCTGCCCCCGCTTTGGGAGGCATGTTGACGGTGTTGATATTAAGCCTGTTGGTGTTTCCGGTGATTTACAGTCTGGTGCTGCAGTTTCAGGAAAAGCGTGTGGGCGAGTGTTGAAACGATAAATTAATTTTTAACTGCTCAACTGCCGCAATTGCACTTTGTAGTTCCGTTTTTATTTCATGAATTTCAGTGTCGTAATGACTGAATGGGTTTAGCACTAAGGTTCGGTATTTTTCAATATCCGCTTTTATGTCGGCATCAATACTTCCTTTAACTGAATTCCAGAAATCTTCTGTTTTGTAATCTTTTAACCTGAGTTTAAAAGCAATTTTCTTTTTCTTGTCTTTGCAATAGTTTTGCAGGATTTTTTCAAAGGCAGAACGAGTATAATCTGTGGCTTTCATTTTATGTCCTTAATGCCTAATCCAGACGGCTTATTTTTGGTCTTTTTATGCGGTTTATCGGATGTTGCCGCTGTAATCCGCGCCAATAATTCACTGGCGGGTTCGTCGTTGGGGTCTTGCGGAACCAGTTCGCCGCGAAAGGCTTTGGCTA
>CANNKH010000188.1 GCA_947504985.1 Methylococcaceae bacterium
TCAAAGCCGTGCAGACGTTTTTTTATAAGCAGCGAGCAGCATTAAAGCCTTGGGCTATTAATGCGATTCCGGTATTGGATGGCGTTGCCAAGCTCTATGCTAGTCGTGTTGGGCAAGAAGGCGGTGGCGGACAAGTTGTCAATAAGCTGGAAATTGACCGGACAGCTTACAATCCAGTGACTCGCCAGCCGGTGCTGTATGGCTCATCAATTAAAGGGTCAATACGCACGGCGTTGTTGAATAAAGCGAACAATGGCGCACGAGCCAACGAACGCCAAGGTTTGCATGAGTTTCAAGGACGATTATTGAAATACCGTAATCCTGAACGCGGTAAATTACAATTGGAGCTTGACCCATTCCGTTTAGTGAGTCTTTCCGATGCGGCTTGGCATAGCGAAGCAAACTTGCCAACGTCACAAGTATTTTTAGCGGTTAACCGTAAAAAAGAACCTGTCAAAGATCAGCAAGGGCAAATGCGTCAAGCGATGGGCGAAAATCTATATCAAATTTTAGAATGTGTGCCCGCTTGTTACGCCCGCAGCTTTATCGGCCAATTAACGCTTCAGCAAGTTGGCACGAGCGATCATCCCAGTTTACCCTCAGCCGATTTGCGCTATTCAGCGGAAGCTATTGCACACGCTTGTAATAGCTTTTATCTGCCTATTTTTACAGCTGAGCGAAAGTTGATGCTGGAAAGAGACTATATACATGCCATCCAGCATAAAGCTATAACCGATATTCTGCGTTTGAACCAAGATAAAATTAAAAATGGCAAGGCGTTTCTATTGCGTGTCGGCCGACATTCTGGTGCTGATTCCATCACCGTTAGTGGCGCACGTAATGGCAATATAAAAATCATGAAGGGGAAAGGACAGCAACCAGAATATGCAGATACGCCTAAAACCCTCTGGCTAGCCGCCCAACACAAAGACCAACGCACCGACTTACTGCCTTTCGGTTGGCTTTTAGTCGAAATCGAATCCGATACTGCCACGACTACCGATTGGCCGGAACTAGCGCAACTGTGTGCCAGCCAGCAAGACAAAGCACTGGCTTGGGCAAAAAAACAAGCAGAACAAAAAGCCAGTCTGGAAGAAAAACGTCAAGTAGCTGAACAACGCCGTGAACGCGAAGATCAAGAGCGCCGCCAGCAAGCAGCACTCATTGCTCAAGCAGAACAAGAAAGACACGAAAAAGAACAGGCTGAACAACAACGGCAAAAGCAGGAACAATTGCTCCGAGCCACTATGAGCGTTGAACAACAACAGATTGATGACTTACGCCGGCAATTAGATCAAAAGCGCCAGCAAAAACAGCGCGAGCAAATCGGTGGGATTTTATACGGTGATTTAAAAAAACTGATCGAACAAACGGCAGCTTGGTGTAAGGAAGACAAAATCGCCTTACAGCAATTAGGGAAAGATATTTTGGTGTTTATCAATGCCAAAGATAACAAAAAAGCCAAAGAATTATTGCGTGGCCTTGATTAGTGATGTGACAAACACATATTTACAGCGTTTTCAGGTCAAGTTAGGATGCCATGACTGCCAGTCCTTTGAGGACTGGCAGTCATCATGTTGCCGAGTGTGTCGCACCCGTCCCTAACCGACATTGAAACAGCTGTAACTCAACCAAACCGGAAGCTAAAAATGCCTACAAAAACCCTATTAATCTGCACCGTCGGCGGTAGCCACCAACCCATAGTCACCGCGATAACAAGCCACCAGCCGGATTATGTTTACTTTATCTGTACGGGTAATGATCCGGGCACCGGACGGCCTGGATCGGCTATACAAATAACCGGCAAAGGCAGTTGTATCAAGGTTCATCCTGCTGACGAGAAACCAAGCTTACCGAATATTCCCACACAGGCGGGATTAGCAGAAAACCAGTTTAGCGTGTGTGAAACGCTGGCGGATGACCTGGACAATATTTATTCGGCGTGCCAACAGGCCATTTCACAAGCCATAGCAAACTTTCCAGATTGCCGATTGATTGCCGATTATACCGGCGGCACCAAATCCATGAGCGCCGGTTTAGTCGTTGCTGCGTTGGAAAATAAGCACGTCGAATTACAGTTGATCACCGGCAATCGCAGCGACTTAATAAAAGTCCGCGACGGCTTTGAAAGCACACAATTCGCCAATATTGAAAAAGTCCGCTTTGAACGCCTGATAGACCCCTACCTTAGAAGTTGGGAGCGTTATGCTTACAGCGAGGCGGAAGCGGGACTAAAAAAACTGGATTCCCCGCGCGTACCCGAATTAAAAAACCGTTTGTGCCTGCTGCGTGATCTTAGCCGTGCTTATGCCGAATGGGATAATTTTAACCATGAAGGCGCTTGGACAATTTTGCAAAATTACGCATCTCGTTTGGTGTCAAAACAGCAACAACAGCTATTGGGTAATCTTCGACGCCTGAATGACCAAAATTTGGAAAAGCGTGATGCAGCGCGGTTGTTTGATTTGTACTTAAACGCTTTAAGACGTGCCGAACAAGGCCGCTATGACGATGCTATCGCTCGATGCTACCGCCTGATTGAATGGAGCGCACAATGGCTTTTGGAAAACCAGTGTGGCATTAAAACTGCCAATATTCGGGTAGAAGATATTCCCGAGGGTGTTGAATTAAGCCAAAACCGTGACGGTATTTATCAAGCAGGGTTATTTGCCGCGTGGCAATTGATCAAACACAAAACCACTGGTGTTGCCGCACAGTTCATTAGCCAACAGGAAAAGCAGTTTCTCAATCATCTTCAATGCCGAAATTTATCCATTTTGGCGCACGGTTTTGAACCGATAAAACAGGCCGATTGGCTGCTATTTCAACAGTGGCTGGATAAAGCATTTATTCCCATGTTATTAAGCGAAACCAAAAAGAGTGGTATTAACGGATTGCCCCTACAGTTGCCTAAAAATTATCACTTGGCATAGCCACAAAGCGACAAGCCCATCACCTCAACAAAATAAAGACATGACAAGCAACTTATTCGGCTGGCCCGATGAACTCTGGCAAACCTTCGACCAGATAGGAATTGTCATGGGCGATACCCTCATGCTGATAACCATACTGGGCGGCATCTATGGTTTCATCAACCGCAACGATCTTCGCAACTGGCTAAACCGTAATCGCTTTCCCAGCATCGGTGGCAATCCTGAGCATACCCGCTGGCAGGGTCTTATTTTTACAGTCAGCCGTGCAGAAGTGCCCCTGTGGGTTATTGGACAAGTACAACCCGCCAGCGTCGGTTTGTTGTTTACCGATACTAGCCGAGGAGAAGGTGAAAAAATTCGCCAAAATGCCCAGCAATTAGGTTTTACCGTATTGACAAAATTCATCAACGAACCCGACGACCCCGCCGAAACTAACCGCCAAACCAAGTTCCTGTTACAAGAATTACACGAGAGAGGTATCTGCGATATTGCTGTGGATATAACCGGCGGCAAAACCCCGATGAGCCTGGGTGCCTTTATGGCCGCCGAAGAACTGGGCTGCGACAGCATTTACGTCACCACCGACTATAAGGACAATAAACCCGATATGTCCACCGCCAAAATAAAAGCCATCTCGCAAGCATCCTCATGAAATTTAACACCCACGTTATTTTGATTTCCGCGCAGGCCGTACCCAACATCACCCCGCTGCTTGACGATCTCGTTAAGCCGAAGCAAGTCATTATGCTGGTCAGTGCGGATATGCAACAACGTGCTGACTGGCTAGAGGCCGTCATTAAAACCAAAGGCATCAAAACCCAACGCTGGGCCATTAACAATGCGTGGGATATTGAACATATCCGTGAACAGGTGCTTGATTTACTCAGCATTCATCAGGATGACAGCATCGCCCTAAACGCTACCGGCGGCACCAAACCCATGAGCATCGCTGCTTATGAAGTCTTTCGAGATTTGGGAAAACCGATATTTTATGTGCATCCTGAGCATGACCGCCTAATCTGGATGCACCCCGCCAACCAACCCGCTCATGAACTAGCAGACCGCATCAAATTGCCAGAATTTTTCAAGGCTTACGGCGCTACGGTAATAAGCCAAGGAGATAAACATGGCGTATCTGCCGATTACCGCGAATTAACTGAAGACATCATTCAGCGCGTTAACTATTACGCCAAGCCGTTAAGGGCTTTAAATTATTATGCCGCGCAAGCAGAAAGAACAATGGCGATCAATATCGATGATAAAGATTTAAACAATGATTCGCTACAAGATTTAATCACCGTATTTGAAAGGCTTCAATTGCTCAAACTACATGGCAACACGCTAACCTTTGCAGATGAACCGAGTCGATTTTATGTCAATGGCGGTTGGTTAGAGCAACATGTTTACGGCCTGTGTCTTAATCTGAAAAAAAGTCATGGCATACAGGACATAGGGCGTAGCATCGAAGTCCAACGCAGCCATCGCAGTCCGCCAATCAAAAACGAAATGGATGTGGCTTTTTTGAAAGACAATCGGCTTTATGTCATCGAATGTAAAACACATGCGGATAAACACCAAGCTGAAAGCAAAAGCACGAATGCCCTTTACAAACTCGACAGCCTTAAAGATTTGTTGGGTGGGTTACAAGCGCGGGCAATGCTGGTAAGCTTTAACAGTCCAAGCGCACACGACCTGCAAAGGGCGGGTGATTTGGGCATTGCCATTTGCGCCAAGCAAGATCTCATACAATTGCCGGAAAAACTGGCCACATGGATAGCATGACAAGCACTAACTTTTTTAAACCTGCCAAACCTGGCAACCCCCTTTGTAACCACTTGAAAATAAAAGGAGAAAATCATTAGACTATTTGAATTACTGACCTGATAAAGAAGGGATTAAGACTGTTAGCAAAAAGTACACTAATCAATGTACTTTTTATTTGAATTACTGACCTGATAAAGAAGGGATTAAGACATATCAATCGACGTGCGTATACCGCCGCCAACAAGATTTGAATTACTGACCTGATAAAGAAGGGATTAAGACTTTTGTCGCTAATTCTTTCATCTGATAAGTTGTATTTGAATTACTGACCTGATAAAGAAGGGATTAAGACCAGCTCCACAACTCTCAGTTACTCTTCTGTTGAAATTTGAATTACTGACCTGATAAAGAAGGGATTAAGACTTTAACTTGCTGTAACACTGTATTGCGTTCTGCTGCATTTGAATTACTGACCTGATAAAGAAGGGATTAAGACGACACTTTCTAAACTACCCGCGGGTGTTCTGATAAATTTGAATTACTGACCTGATAAAGAAGGGATTAAGACTTAGCTTTGTTTTGGCACGTTCTAGCGCCTTTAAAATTTGAATTACTGACCTGATAAAGAAGGGATTAAGACATAAACTTTTTACCATTTTCGTCTGCAATAAGATATTTGAATTACTGACCTGATAAAGAAGGGATTAAGACACATTTTGTTTTCCTCATAAGGTTAAAGAGCGGAATTTGAATTACTGACCTGATAAAGAAGGGATTAAGACAGAAAGCATTTTTTTAGTTAACGCTTCTTCAAGCATTTGAATTACTGACCTGATAAAGAAGGGATTAAGACCTATGCTCAGCTGATACGGCATCGATTGACTGAATTTGAATTACTGACCTGATAAAGAAGGGATTAAGACTTGCAGAAATTTAGCGATAGTTGTTTTTTCGAAGTTATTTGAATTACTGACCTGATAAAGAAGGGATTAAGACGAACTGTACATCCGAACAGTTCAATCGTGCTACTGTATTTGAATTACTGACCTGATAAAGAAGGGATTAAGACTCTGCAGTATTAGCTGCATGGTCTTTAATTTTTCATTTGAATTACTGACCTGATAAAGAAGGGATTAAGACTCATACTGATCAACCGTGCTATTAACTGCACCTTTATTTGAATTACTGACCTGATAAAGAAGGGATTAAGACTAAGGCTTTCAAGCAATGGGCTAGCAATGCTAAATTTGAATTACTGACCTGATAAAGAAGGGATTAAGACACTGAAGCAATCTACCAATTTCATATCTAACAATCGATTTGAATTACTGACCTGATAAA
>CANNKH010000189.1 GCA_947504985.1 Methylococcaceae bacterium
ATCGCAAAATACGCCATACTCGACGAAATACTCAATGCCAGACGCGAAGCCGGATTAACCCAAGCGCAAGTCGCTGAACGCATGGGCACCAAAGCCTCGGCAGTGGCGCGCCTGGAAAGCGCCTTAGTCTCAGGCAAACATTCGCCGTCTATCGACACCTTGCGCAGATACGCCGCTGCCGTGGGTAAAAGATTGGAAGTGCATTTGGTTTAAATCGAATCAGGCCGGATTGCAACTCCTGCGTTGCCGGGGAGCCTGGTAGGTCGGGTTAGGCGCTAGCCGTAACCCGACTTGCACCAAAACCGGAAAAGGGGTCAGGTTACATTATAATGAAAAAGTAACCTGACCCCTTTTCTCGGCAGTTACCGAGGCGGGATTTCCACCCGCTAGAATATGCAGCATTGCCCAGCCGCAACCAAGACCTGACCCCGTTGCTTCACAGCGTTTTTGTTACCATCACAGCTTGTCGTGTTGACCCAATGGTGCATTGATTATCACTTGATTCCGCTCGCCTAATTCGTTAAAAAAGAACAATAGACCTCCAAAGCGATTGTCAGAACCATAAATTATGTCCGATAAATGATAATCTTCCCATGCCGAGCCGACTGCAATTACTTCTACATCGCGAGTTTCCCTTGGTTGAATTGGATCGTTATTACTCACTTTCAAGCCATTTTTAGCCATGAGACTCGCTGGATAGCCTGTTTCATCATCATGAACTTTAGCATCGAAGAAACGAGCACCAGCTGTATTCAACTCTCCCAGTCTAACGGAGCTACTGCTATTGTTTGTTATAGTAAGTTTCATACGCATAGCTGAATCAGATACGACATAGGACACATCACTTACGATTACTTTTATTGGCGAGGGAGGTACATCCAATGGCTCGATGTTACTTTTATTAACTGAGAACGGAAAGATAGCTTGGTTATTGACGCTGGATTTAGAGCCTTGAACGAAGACCCATTTGCCAGCGGGGCCAGTAAGTGGGTTACTGTTCTCAACAGACATTATCGGATAAACAGGCCAGTCACCAGGGCGACGTGCTATCAGAACCACTCGAAACTCATAGGTTTTGCCAGTTTCTAAACGCACTGGACGGGAGATTAATTGATCGCCAATGTAAGACTCTTTAATGAATGTTGGCTCAAGCGTAAATGTGCCTTCGCTTTGAATACCAACATTCAAAAAAGCAGCATCTGGTTTTTTCATCGTCTCAGGCCAAGTTTCAAAAACGTGTAATTTACCAGAAATTGTTATTGAGTCGTTAACAGCAGCATCTTCTCTTGTCCAATTTAAGTCGTACCACAAGATAGTATGCATAAGTTTGACTGCTTGCTGATGAGCTTTTTCAAAAGCTTTTTCAAGCGTTGCTCCCTTTGATAAAAGATAATCTGTTAAATCATTGTCATGGGCTCTAACTGCTATAAATAAAGCGGTTCTTCCTTGTTGGTCAGTTGCATTAATGTCTGTTCCTTTTTCTAACCATTTCTTTACGTTTGCTATGTCATTCGAAGACGCTGCTTCGATCATGGTTGTGGGGAACCAACCTTTATGATCCAAGTTTTTACCACTACTTACGCTGTGGTATGCAGATACTTGAAGCGATGACCATATATCTTCTATATGGTTATCGTCTATTAGCCGTATGAGCTTTGAAATCGGCATCGCTGGTTTTGGATTAATACTCAGTTTTAACATTCCTCCTTCCACCAGAAAGTCCTGGTACGCACTCAGTATTGATCTGCTTCTTTCGCTTTTTGTGTTTTTGATTTCTTTGTCAGTTTTGGCCAATAAAGTTGCCCCAAAAGAATCGACATCTAAATTTTGCTTATGAGCCTCTGCAATAAGTAACTTATCTAACAGTGAATCATCAGAATATTCAATATTTGCTTCACGAATTATTGCATTGCCAAGCTTTAGGGTATTTTGTAAAAGAACCTTAAAATCCAGTTCATTGCCAAGTTCTAAAGTCAAATTACCTAGTGAGGCTGAAATCTTAGCCTTAAAAAGACTTTTGATGTCAGCTTCTACGAATATCTTGAAATCTTTCTCATCTTTTCCATCAATGTCCCATTGAATTTCATAGTTGCCCTCTAAGTTCTTGGAAGTGCTATTGGTGAGTTGAGAAAGATACTGGGGAGTGATTTGTTTAGCAGTATTTTCAGAAATGGTGGTTCCATTAAAACGTATATGCAAATGCTCTGGAATTGTAGCTTTATCATCGAGCTTTAACACCTCTACCTCTTCAATAGTTATATTCTGGTCACCCTTAATCGATTTAACAACTACTTTATTGATAGAAATATCCATCAGAGGAATTGACACGTTGACATCATCATAAGTTATGTCAACAAAGGATGAATAGTTTGCTAAGGTGGAATCAACTCGTTTGCGTGCTTCAATCTTCGCATAGGACTTTATGCCGAAATAGCTACTCACAAGAACTATTAAACTTATCCCAATTATAAAAATTCGCTTATTCATGTCCCTTGCCTATTACGTGTAAAATTTTTTAAAGTTTGTGGCGCATTGCCTGTATGCTACATTTAATCTAAAAAAAATTTAGAAAGCAACCTGATAACGCGATAAGATGCGCCCCATAGGATGTGCCGACGCCAGGAGGCGCATCATTCAAATTACTCACCCGCATCAAAATCAAACTCACCCGAATGCCCCCAGTTCATGGGATAAACATCCATTTTTACAAACTTGAAAAAACTCGAATGCAGCCAATCCGCAACTTGGCAGACCCAACCGTGCTTGACCGGGCACCCAATGAATGCCATCGACATGACGATTGAAATCATCTTGATCCGTTATTAAATGCGTCCAAAAACGGCGTTGCCGGAGTCCGCGTTCGCGCCGTTTTTTCCTGCTGTTAGAAATGCTTTCGCCGGTATAGATGCGACTGGAAAAGCGCCCTTTGATCTGTCCTCAACGCATTGAATAATCAGCATCGCCCGGCGTTAAAGTCCATAGGCAATGAAGATGGTCGGGCATGATAACCGCCGCTTCAATGCGAAAAGGGTGTTTGTTTTTAACATCCTAAAAGGCCGTCCGCAGTACATCGATGTTTTCAACCACTAACCGATTATTTCGTCGTTTGGCACTATTCACGGTAAAAAACCATGTCGCGCCCGGCGTGTAAATGCGGCGATAGTGGGTCAATGGATTGATTCCTTTATTTACGCTTGATGCGAATGATACCCTATAGGGCACAAGTGCGCCTCCTGGCGTCGGCACATCCTATATGGGCGTTGCAACCGGCGAGCTGCTTAGCCTACGTATTAATACGAGGCGGCAGCAAGATAGCATTATTCCGTTAGTCATTGCTTACATGGTATTTGCTTTTTTAAGGTTCTTACGCTGTGCGTACCTTATGTGCTCAAATAACTGGGCTCAGAGTAAAGATTGGCTTTGCTCCGATCCCAGTTATTTCGATTGATAAAACTGCGGTTTTTTCGGCATCAGGAATTTAACAATGTTAAAGGATGTCTTACCTTTAACCCTTTAAAGCGTTTAAAACCCTTATCAGTCGTCACCCATTCACAACCCCATTCCATCGCCAGCGCCGCATGATAAGCATCCGGTATATCATTACCTGTCGCATTGATCTGTTCTAAACATTCCATGAAAATACTCCAATGTATAGAGCCGGGGGCAAGACAAACGGCATTAGGCAAGTCCCTGATTTGTGAGGCAAAACGAATTACACTTGATAAAGTGGAAGGCGTCTCGAATACTTTAGGATGAGTCACAACCCGCAAAAAACCACTCAAGACCAACTCCGAATAAGCAAAAGACCCTCGACCATTAATAACCGATTCCAACCATTGACGATAAGCAGAGTGGTTTTCCGCATCTTCCCTATGCGCATAAACCAAAACATTAACATCCATTAAAAACATCAATAGCCATCCATAATATCGTTCAAACTTCTACCATTATCCAGATTAACGCCCGGCTTCAAACCGGTGCCGGAAAACGTTTCCAATCGCACCGATTCATGCGAGAGCGATTGATGAGAAAAAAAATCACGCAATGCATCTTCTAAAACCTGCTTCAAGGTACAGCCTTGCTCGACTGCCTGACGCTTAGCGTAAAGCAACAATTGATCATCAATATCTACAGTGGTTCGCATAAATTAATCACCCGGTTAAAAACGGCAGCTGGAATATAGCGGAAAATTAAAAATAACGTATAAATATGTTTGTTTTGTAAGCTGTCTGCCCTCTTTATTGATGATGGCGAAGTATCAAGGTCCGGGCGGCAAGTTTAAATCATGTATGACTGACTTTTTGGGCTAAATGTGTTTATGCAGAGCAAAGCATAGGATCAGATTTTGCAATCACCCATTTCGCCTATCAGCCCGGTAGCTTGAGCAAAAGCGCTTCGTCGACAAATATTTTGCATGCCTCACTACAGCTAAATCGAATGGGTTAATTTCAACATAAGACCCACGATTAAGGTCATTTGTACCCCCCCACCCCGACTACCCAGCGGACTAATTCGGCTTTGGATTTGGCAATGTCTTTAGCAATTTTTAACTCCATTTCCCTGATGCCTGCATCGACTTTTAACTCCAGCTCTTTTAAATCCCGTTTAGTGGCTAAATCGTCCCGTTGATAGTCATGCTTGGCTTGTTCCAGGGTGCTGCCGATCACGGTTTTTTGGAGCTTGGTGATAACTTCAGCTTGTTGCTCGCTGAATCCGGCGTTTTTCAGTTCCTTGATAGATTCGTGCGTATCGAAGGTAATGATTGTCATGATGGCTCCTGTATTTTCAGACCGTGTAACAATGATTCACAGCCGCCGTAAACGAGGCAACAGTCGCCTTATCGCTGAGTCTGTGTATCAACACTAGACCTTCAATCAAAAAAAGCATTGCATACTACAAGTCCTGTTAGCTCTTCCTTACTTATCCAAAAAAGGATTTATAACCAGCAATTGCGCATCGATTTTTTGATTATGCTGCATATCTTCCGAATACAAAACGCTGCAACCGCATTGAAGCGCAGAGCTGACGATCATACTGTCGTACAGAGAAAAACCGAATCGTTCCGCAATATCCAGCCCCCGATCATGGGTATCGACAGTCAGCGCTTGGGTTTGACATACGGCGCGTATCGTTGCCAGTACATCGCGTATTTCGACATAGCTCATCCTCAATTTTCGCGATGCGACCGAGGCAAATTCATTCAGCACCTGAACGCTTATGATGCCGCCCGAAGCAATAATCGCTTCGGCACGATCCGCTTTAAGGTTATCTTCCGACAACAAATACAATAAAACATTGGTATCGAAAAACGGCCTATCGATTTTCATGGGCTTCCAAGCGGTCGAACTTGAAGTCGGCGGGTAAACGCCCCCGATATTTGCGCAATCGGGCTAACAACTCTTGCGGACCGGCTTTTTTCTCAAGCTCGAAAACCCGCTCACCGGCGATATGAATCTCGATGTCATCGCCTTCTTTAAGTTGAAGCGCTTCAACAACCGGCGCAGGCAATCTTACAGCCAGACTATTACCCCATTTAGCGACTTGCATGACAGACTCCCAGGTTAAAAAGATATACATATTTTTATTGTATATCCGCAGTGATTAGCGGTCTAATGATCTTTTATGTGAATAGCAAAATGGGCTGAACTCTGTAAGACCGCAACTTCGAGCGCGTTTCTTCACAGAGTTTACGAAGTTACCGTATTACTCTCGTTACCACGCGGCGCGCGAGAACGAGACAAATTCCCCCGCTCCATGCCATAAACAACGTCGACCAAGCCTAACCCGGCCTCGCGGTGCGTCACCATCACCACGGTTTTATCCTTGGCAAAATCCGCTAACGCGTCGAATACATCCCGCTCCGTGTCGCTGTCCAAACCTTCGGTGGGCTCATCCAGAATCAATATCGGCGCATTTTTAAGATAAAGCCGCGCCAAGGCAATACGCCGCGCTTCTCCGCCCGACACTTTGACGCCGCTTTCCCCGACCCACGTTTCAAGACCTTCCGGCAAACGGCCG
>CANNKH010000190.1 GCA_947504985.1 Methylococcaceae bacterium
ATTGAAATCCCTTAACTGGATATACCCTTGCCCCCTTTGCCCCCTGCCCCTTTGAATGCCCCTGAAATAAGCTTGCTGGAAGGTTAGGGAAAAGCAGTCCCCTAGCCCACTTGAGTCCCTTTTCCTAAAACTTCCTTTAGGGCAGGGGGCAGTGAGGGCAAGGGGAACAGAGGGGAAGGTAATCTTGCCAAAATCAGAAAATATGTAAATTAGCCGTGGCTATTATTGATTGCACTGCCGACTAAAAATGGCTGGGCAAATAGGTTTTTACGTACCCATCGGCGTAAGCCCAATCTACTAAGCCGTAATGGGTAATCAGGACATCGCAAACAGAGTTTTCAGCCATATATCCAAGTTGGGTATTTTCAAAGACAACACACTCAACGACAGATCTGACAAATTTTGGATAATGCGTAAGAACTTCCAGCTCTTGAAAAAACCATTGCGACCATTTCACCTTATAGTGTTCGCAAAGATTATAGTCTGGTTCAAACAAGTCACGTTGTAAGCCATCGTCAAAACGGTAACGATAAGTAGCCGCAATGATGTCATGGGCATCTTGCAAAGCCTTATGGTCAAAGCCGTTTATTCCTTTTGCCGTTTCAGTAATCTGAAGATTAGCATTAAGAATCGCGTCAGCTTGAACAAACTTTGTCCTTGCCGCAGAGAATATCTCACCAACAGACTTCAAGTACAATTCATCCTGTGCGCGTTTAAGCAATTTGTTGTTATCGGACGGATAAACTTCACAGATAATCATGGGGGTATATATAATGTTACGGTAATAGTCAATTTTGCTAACCGAGTTCACACAAGTAGCTAACCCTTATAAAATTTATTGTTTACTCCCAAAGCTTCCTTGTTGGCGATTGCCTATTCTGAAAACGTCAATTGAGTTCCCGTTAATTTCAGAGTTGCGAAGCTTGTTCTTTCGTTTAGCTTCTTCCAGTGAGTATTTATTAAATGCAACATTAACAGCATAGGGAAGATATATTTTATTGTTTTTTGCTATTTCAACGCCTTGAATGACAGCTCTTACAATCTCGTAATCATATCGATTGGCTAATAAATGAGATTTTTCACATTTATTGCAAATTTGGATGCTGTCTTCTAACCAATGTAAGATTTTAATGTTTTTTTTCGAGTTACAAAGCATACACGCTTTAGTATTGTTTAGGTCATCTAGGCTTTGCACTATACTCATCTTAAGCAACCTTAATATCCAGCCTTGGTAAAGCTCTCACGATTTTCATTGTCTCAAGGCTCACGGTTATTACCCGCTGGAATAGCTTTAGCGGATAGGCCGCATCATTCATGGTTTCGATTGCCCAAAGGTTAGCGTCATTGACAATACCGCTGTCCTTATGGGTGGTCACGCCCTGACGCTCCATAACCCATTCAAGAGCTGGCTTGCCGTTCACTACATAATCATAAGCGGCTATCGGGATGTCTGTTAGGGTGATTTTGTGGTTATAAATCACGGTAGCTTTTTCACCCTTTTTGGCAAACTTCATTTTAGTGACGTAAAAATCCGCATCTACGAGGTCATCCAGAGCCGTTAATTCACATTTGATCGTAACGGGGTAGGGTTCAACGATTTCATAGTTAATATGCAATTCGGCTAAATCACGGCCCGCTTTGCTGAAGGCCCAAAAATCAGCCGTTTTATTGACGCAAGGAATGCGTGGCAACTCTTTGCTTAAATTATCGGCGTATTGGCTTTTGTATTCCTCGGAATGCAGCAAGCCGTATATGTAATAAAACACGTCTTCCTTGCTAATTTTGCCATCAGGATAGGCGGCTTGAAAGTGAGCTAAACCAGCATCGGTAATGCCATCTTTGACGGTATAGTAGGGATTATTTACTACTTGCTCAGTTGCATCAAGCGTTTGCTCAACAGGTTCAAAGCTGAACAGATCGGCTTGTGGTTTTTTGCCGATGGGTAGTTCAGGATCAAGCATAGGTTCGTAAAGTTTTAACGGGAAACATTGGCCTTTTGAAATCATTTCTAAATCAGGCAATGTATTGGAAATTAACGCGCAAAAATCTTTTGTTGCCCCGCGTCCAGTTATACAAATAACCCGATTTTCAACTGATGAATCAGGAAAAATGCGCGGCATTTGTCCAACCCTATGGTTAAACATTCCATCGTAATATAACCATTGCTTCTGAAATGGACGATAAAGACTTTGTATTAAGGCACTTTGCCTATATTGCCCTAATCCCTTACGGGAAAAATCTGACATCAAACTGCTTGACCAACTAATTTTCGTCGCATCTTTGTTGGCGTATGATTCGGGAGTCGGGGATTTCTCTTTTGATAAACCTTCACATGCGGCTTTGTAGCGATTTACCTCGGCATTGTAGAAATCCACCATGCGTTGCATATTGTTCGCTAAAACAGGCATGGAAGAGTTGTAACACCATGCGTCACGATTAGTGCCAACACCTAGAGAATAATTATCAAAAACTGTTACTAAATTCTTATCCTTTTTATCGCCAAGACTAATGAATTCAGAAAAGCTGTCATCCCGTTGCTTTAACCAATCATTATGCTGATCTGGTGTAACAGCTTGCCACCCATCCACTGCCGTAATGCCGTTAATGCTTTTGAAGCCGCTAATAAGCTCCAGTTTTTGTGTTTGGGTTAAATAATCGCCAATATCGTGCAGGTAGATTCTGCCGTTTTCTGTGGTGTTCGGGTTTTTGATAAAAATAGTGATGGCAATAGGTGCGCGACTACCACTGCCAAAAATTTTTCCCCCTTCTTTTCGTGATAATTCGCCTGATGTCCTTTGATTACCGCGCAAATGAAAAATATAGATACTGCTAAACTCATCGGCTAAACATTTACGCAAGCCGTCCATTGAATTGGCATCAACAAAACTGGCGTTGCTTACAAAACCAATGATACCGCTATCACCGACGCGGTCACTTGCCCAGCGGATAGCACGGATATAAGAATCCATTAAGTTTTTTGTTGATGTTACCGTTGAATGCTTCGCGTAGGTTTCGCCAATACGATTATCTAAATGTGGGTAATCCACGTTTTGATTATCTTCATTCTCGCTTTTTTGTCCTGCCGAATACGGCGGATTGCCAATAATCACCCGTATATCCAAGGCTTTTTGCTTGGTACGCCGTGCATGGTTGTCCTCCAGAGTTTGGCTGACCAAATCCTCTTTTTCATATAATTGAAAAGTATCGGTCAAACAAATGCCATTGAAGGGTTGATACTCACCGCCGACAATATCGTGATAGACCGCTTCAATATTGATGGCGGCAATGTAATAGGCAAGCAACACGATTTCGTTGGCGTGTATCTCGTTTTTATACTTGTAAGCCAGTTGTTCCGGACTGATCAGGCCGCTTTGCAGTAAGCGAGTAATAAAGGTACCGGTGCCGGTAAACGGGTCGATGATGTGGACGTTTTCATCACCCAGGCTTTGCCCGAACTCGTTTTGTAGTGCGTCATTAACGCTATGGATAATAAAATCCACTACTTCCACCGGTGTATAGACTATCCCTAAGCGTTCGGTCATACGGGGAAAGGCATTGCGGAAAAACTTGTCGTAGAGTTCCACAACGATCTTTTGTTTACCGGCGGCGTTGTCGATACCTTCGGCGCGAATTCTTACGCTGTCATAAAAGCGCTCCAGGGTATCAGCTTCCTTGTTGATATGATGCTCCTGCAATTTATCCAAAATTTCCTGCATGGCTATCGACATGGGGTTATGTTTGGCAAAGCTATAATCCTGGAACAACGCATCAAAAACGGGCTTTGTTATGAGATGCTGGGCCAGCATTTCAACTATTTCATTGTCAGTAATGGCATTATTCAGATCGTCGCGCAATTCTCTGGCAAAGACGTTAAAGGCGGCTATTTCGACGGTATTTTCCGGGGTGTCTAAAATGGCTTGAATCCGTGCGATATGGGTACGGGCTATCTTGGCAATATCATTTGCCCAGTCTTCCCAATGGCTACGGTTGCCGCATTTGCTCACCACTTTGGCATAAATAGCGCGTTGGATGTCGTCAACTTCAAAAGTGTCAACCATATCGAGTTGCGTGGATTTGTATTTTTGTTGCTTTTCACCAATACCAAACTTACCTTTGCCGGTGGCTTTTGGTTTGTCTGATTTTTTGGCTTTTTTACTGATTTTGTCGGTAATGGCGATGATTTCCATTTTTGACGTGTCTTTGCCGATCAAGTCCAGTTTGTTGATCATGGCATCAAAACGGTCATCATGTGAGCGTAAGGCTTGCAGAACTTGCCAGACAACTTTGTAGGTCTTATTGTCGTCCAGAGCTTTATGAGGCTCTACGCCAGCCGGAATAACCACAGGCAGAATGATATAACCGCGTGTTTTACCTTTGGCCTTACGCATGACACGGCCTACTGATTGCACCACGTCTACCTGGGAATTACGCGGCGTTAAGAACAGCACGGCATCCAGTGCAGGTACATCGACACCTTCGGACAAACAACGTACATTGCTTAAAATCCGGCAAGTGTTTTCAGGGATTGCCGCCTTTAGCCAAGTCAGTTTTTCTTCTTTTTTACTGGCATTCATACTGCCGTCGATATGTTCGGCTTCACACTGTAGATAGATCGCCGTGTCTTCGCTTTGTGCTGCGTCTTGCTCCTGTTCCTGATAGGCTTCCACCACGGCCTTAAACATATGAGCTATATTTTTGGAGCTGATTTTGTGCGTTCTTGCATCTTTAGCTGGCTCAATGACCTGACAAAAAGCCACGGCTCGTTGCATGGGCTTGTTATCATCGCTTAAGTCTTTGTTGCCCCTTGCTTGGATAAGGCTTTCCAACAGCCAACAATTTTGGCAGCATCATCGACTTTGAGTTGATTGTCTTCATCGGCCAGTAGTTTTTGCAGGCGTTGGGTAACATGGGCTTCATCTATTGCTAATACGATTACTTTATAATCAACCAACAAGTCTTGTTTGACGGCTTCGGAAAAGCTGATCACGTAAAGCTCTTGACCGAATAGACTTTCATCGTCCATTGAGCATAAGGCCACGTTGTCCTTTTCGGCAGTCGCCTTTGCCAAGTCGCCATAAATGCGAGGGGTTGCCGTCATGTACAGACGTTTGTCGGCCTTGATAAAATCGGCATCGTGGACTTTAACGAAATTGGATTCATCGTCATCGTCATAAGTTGCGCCAGTGGTGCGGTGCGCCTCATCGCAAATTATCAGGTCAAAATCAGCCAGATTATGCAATTTTTGGGCGGTGCTGATAACTTCGATGGAGTGATAAGTCGAAAATACCACGCTCATGTGATGAAGGTCATGGCGTTTAGCCATTTCTTCTGACAAACGCACAGCATTAGTGGTTGCTGGGTAGCGCAATTCGTGGGTAAAGGTTTGCACGATGTCATCGTCTTTTTTGCGCTTGTGGCCTACGTCACTATCAGAACAGACGGCAAAGCTATGCAAGGGCGTTGCCGATTCTTGCGTCCATTCGGTCAAGGTCTGCGATAACAGCGATAGGCTGGGCACTAAAAACAACACATGCTTACCATTACCGGCCAGTATTTCAGCAATTTTAAGGCTGGTAAAGGTCTTGCCGGTGCCACATGCCATAATGAGCTTGCCGCGTTCTGCCACTTCCAAGCCCTTTTTAACATCATGTAAAGCCATATTTTGGTGGTAACGTAGGCACTTTTTAGGTTTAAGCACCGGCGGTTTATGCGGCTGATAACTCGCCCAGTCAATCTGACTGTTTTCTAAATCGTTCAAGTCAATTTTGCTGACTGAAAGTTGCTGGTTTTGTAGCGCGTCTTCGGCGTGTTCGCTCCAGTTATTGGTGGTGCTAATGATGATTCGATGACTGAACGTTTTTTTACCTGAAGCGGTAAAGAAACTGTCAATGTCACTTTTGTGCACTCGGTAATTTTCGGCATAGAATTTACATTGAATTGCATGGTATTCGTTGGTACCTGATGTTTTGGCTATCAA
>CANNKH010000191.1 GCA_947504985.1 Methylococcaceae bacterium
ACATCAGGGTTGTCACGCAGCAACTCATGCGCTCTGAGCAGCAGTTCGGCAAAATCGACCAGACCGGCTTGATCGCAGAGTTTTTCATAAGCTAGATATATCGCGAGCATCTGCCGTTGATAATTATCGCCAGTTTCAACGCTGTGCCTTGCCCTAATGCCTTCGTCTTTTTGCGCGTTAATATGCCACTGAACTTGTCTTGGCGGCCACTTATCCTCATCAAGATTGAGTGTATTTAGCAAACGCTTGATAACTCTTAGCTGATCAGCGGTGTCCATCACTTGAAAAGCTTCTGGTAATTTCGCCTGTAGAGCATGACGCCTTAGAAGGCGATGAGCGATGCCGTGAAAAGTCCCAATCCACATCCCCGAGGGCACCGCAGTTGAAGAGGTAGGCATTTGCAGTAATTCATCAATTCTGCTGCGCATTTCCTTCGCCGCCTTATTGGTAAAAGTAACCGCTAAAATGCTATGCGGTGACAGATTTTCCACTTGAACTTGCCAAGCGATTCTATGCACCAGAACGCGGGTTTTTCCACTACCGGCACCGGCTAGAATCAGCATCGATTGTGACGGCGCCGTCACTGCTCTACGCTGAGCCTCATTTAAAGACGCTATAATTTTGGTAATATCCATTTGTTATCGCTTGCACATTTTTTGGAGCTGTGTATAGTTGCGTGGGCTCATACTTGAGCCACATCATGTTGATTTTATAAAAAATAACAATTACAACCAGTTACAGAGAGAGGATTTAAGATGAGTTTTGATTATAAGCGTTTGATTAAATTTGAACACAATGTTGGCGTGAAAGAAAAACAGTATCGCATGTATGCGGGGGCGGCACTGATTGTGGTTTCAATTTTCACGTCATACATTCTTTTATTGTTGGTTGGCCTGATTCTGGTTGCAACCGGCTTTTCTGGCTGGTGCCCTGTGTACTCAGGGCTGGATAAAAACACCAACACAATAACGGCCACTGAAGAAACCCAGTCTGACGACAACGCAACCAACGACTGATACCTTAAAAAACTACAGGGACGTAGTTTTCATTGTATTTCACTCGTCTTCCTTATGAAATTCACCTTCCAATATGTTGCCATCGCTATTCGCCTTGTTGCGCTGAAAGCCGCTCACAGCAGCCTGAATGAGATGATTTTCAATAAGATACTGGGCAAATAACCGGCGCAGTTGCGGAATCAAGCAAATAATGCCCAAGATGTCGGTTATAAATCCTGGGGTTAACAATAAGACACCGCCCAGTAGAATAATAGGGCCTTCGATCATTTCATAAGCAGGAACTTCGCCTTGCGCTAAACTAAGCTGAAACCGCCGAAAGGTTGCCAAACCTTGCTGTTTTAATAAAAAAGTGCCCAATAGCGCCGTAAAAACAACTAAAAAAATAGTTGGTAAAGCACCAATAATTCCACCGACCTGTAACAATAAATAAATTTCTGCGAAAGGTACAATCAACAGCACCAGAAATAACAGTTGGATAATGTTCACTTCATACTCCTTATAATCATCGTTCACAATATAAGGGTAATTGCTGTAAATTTCTAGGATAATATCCAATATCAAGTTTTAGCGAGCCGTAACCATGTCATCCACTTTTGAAATTATTTTATGTACCTGTCCTGATAAAGATACGGCAAAAAAGCTTGCTCATTTATTGGTTACTAAACAATTGGCGGCTTGTGTGAATATTTTGCCAAGCATCACTTCGGTTTATTCATGGGAAGGCAAAATAGAATCCGTTCAGGAACATTTGCTGTTAATTAAATCAAGTAAAGCCAATTATCAAGCGATTGAAACCACCTTATTCAAACATCATCCTTATGAAGTACCTGAAATTATTGCCGTACCTATTGAACGCGGACTACCCGAATACCTAGACTGGATCGATACATGCCTCTCTTTAAAATAATTGTTTGCTTCCTTTTGACCCTTGCCGGCTCACCAGTTTTCGCTTTAGAAAACAATGAACTATTACCTCCTGAACGCGCGTTTACTGTTTCAGCAAAAGCGCTAACGGCTGACAGGCTAGAAGTCTCCTGGGATATTGTTGAGGGTTACTCGGTTTATCGCAACAACATGCGCTTTGAATCAAAAACCAGGCAAATTACTATCGAACCCGTTGTGTTCCCAAAAGGAAAAATTAAGCACGATGAATTTTTGGGTAATATTGAGCATTATCATAAGCATTTAAGCGTTGTTGTTCCTATTACCAATAACGACAGTATCTCGACAATGTCGTTATTGGTGCAATATCAAGCCTGTTCAGACAAAGGTGTTTGTTACCCCCCCCAGAAACAAATCATCGACATCACACTACCTGTTGTTACCAAAGCCAATCCGTTAACTCAGTTGGTTAAAAGCTTTTCAGGCTTCAATCTGAATAAAACGCAAAATGAATTATTACCACCAGAGCAGGCATTCCGGTTCTTTGCTTCAGTTAAAGATGCTTCCACACTACAGGTAAACTGGGAAATTGCACCGGAATATTATCTCTATCGTGAAAAAATCCAGCTGGTTTTAATAAATGCAGACGGCGCTCAATTAGGCAATTACAGCATCCCAAAAGGAACACCCAAGCACGATGAGGCATTCGGTCAAGTCGAAATATTTCATAACGAACTCAACTTTGATATTGCGCTGATTCGCTCCAATAGCAGCGCACAAACCATTAAACTGGAAGCCAGGTATCAAGGCTGTGCTGACCGAGGCGTGTGTTATCCGCCCATGAGCAAAACGATTGAGCTAAATCTGCCGCCGGCGCAAGAAGTAAGTACTACCGTGTCTGCTGATTTGGTACTGTCCGAACAAGACCAAATTGTGCAAGCCTTGCATAAAGATAGTTTGGTTATGACATTACTAAGCTTTTTCGGCTTTGGTTTGCTGCTATCGCTGACCCCCTGTATTTTTCCGATGATTCCTATTTTATCGGGCATAATCGTGGGTCATGGCCATCGTATTACGACAACAAGGGCATTTTTACTGTCACTTAGTTATGTGCTGGCATCGGCATTGACCTATACGATATTCGGCATACTCGCGGCGTTATTCGGCAGTAATCTGCAAGCTACTTTTCAGCAACCTTGGATTATTGCCTTATTTAGCGCTATTTTTGTACTACTGTCCTTATCAATGTTCGGTTTTTACCATCTGGAACTACCTAAATCATTGCAAGTTAAACTGCACAATTCCAGTGAACGACATCGTGATAACTCAATTTGGGGTGCTGCGTTTATGGGCGCGTTGTCTTCGCTGATTGTAGGGCCTTGTGTCGCAGCACCACTGGCGGGCGCGTTGATTTTTATCGGACAAACTGGCGATGTCGTATTGGGAGGCAGCGCTTTATTTGTTATGGGCTTGGGCATGGGCGTGCCATTGCTGCTGTTGGGCGCCTCTGCTGGAAGATTTTTGCCTAAAGCCGGAGACTGGCTGAACACAACAAAAGCCGTTTTTGGCGTCATTATGCTGGCGGTTGCTGTCTGGATGCTTAGTCGTATTTTACCCCCTGAAATTACCATACTGCTTTGGTCGATGCTGCTGATCATGCCGTCAATTTATCTCAATGCGCTAGATCCACTCCCCGCGCATTGCTCTGGCTGGCGTAAATTATTTAAAGGTTTTGGATTGACCATGTTGGCCTATGGCTTGTTATTATTGATAGGCTTTAGTATGGGCAATAGCAATCCATTAAAGCCACTGCAAGGCTTCAATAATGCGGGTAATGCACAAGCCAAAGCACAAAACATTCAGTTTGAACGCATTACTTCATTGACAGAGCTGGATACAAAAATTCAGCAAGCGGCAGCGAATAATCAGCCTGTTATGCTCGATTTTTATGCCGACTGGTGTATTTCATGCAAAGAAATGGAAGCATACACGTTTACCGATCCGCAGGTTAAGCAATCTTTGGCAGGATTTATGCTCTTACAGGCTGATGTCACGCTGAATAACGACAACGACAAGGCACTGCTGGAAAAATTTAATTTAATTGGTCCGCCAGCAATTTTATTTTTCGGAACAGATCGCCTGGAAAATAGCGCACAACGCGTCATTGGCTATCAGGATGCCAAAAGCTTTATTCAAACTTTGCAGCGAGTACAGTTATGAAGCGAATAACTGTAACCCTTCTAGTTGCCGTTTTTGCATTAGCAGGCGGAATTGCCTCCAAGCTTATTTTATCTCGGCTGGAGCAATCTGCTGAGATGATTTTGCCTACGTTCAGCCTGCCGGACTTATCGGGCAAGCTACATAGTATTTCGGAATGGCAGGGCAAAATACGAGTGATTAATTTCTGGGCGACGTGGTGCCCCCCTTGTCGAAAAGAAATTCCTGATCTTATCGCGTTACAACAAGCGTATGCCACTAAGGGCGTCGAGGTTATTGGTATTGCGATTGATGATCGGGAGGCCGTTGCTGATTATCTAAAGGAAACTAAGATCAATTATCCCGTGCTAATGGGATCTGATGAAGGTGTTACGCTCGCCCGTCAACTCGGTAACACTGTGGATGCCATACCGTTTACTATTATTGTAAACCTACAAGGAAAAATAATTTTTAGACAACCGGGTGAGTTTTCCAAAGAAAAAATTCTGGAAATCATTACCCCTTTTATTAATCTATAACTCAGTTTTTTAGGGCAGATAATCACTCTAAAGCCCCTATTTATTGCGGAAATACAGACAGCCCAAACCCAAGCATAGAGATAGCCGGATTGGTTTTTTAAACTTTATATCGGTTATAATCGCCAATTAATTTTAGTGAAAGGACAGATTTCTTAGGATGCATAGACGCGTTGCACTTATAGCTTATTCACTCCGTTTTCCAGGCACAGATACACAAAACATATGGAATGATCTCCTAGCAAAGAAAGACCTGGTCACAGAAGTCGATTCAACGCGTTGGTCTAAGGACAGCTTTCTGCATCCAGACAAACGCCATCCGGGCAGCAGCTACACGTTTGCGGCCGGAAGTCTTGGCGACATATCAGGCTTTGATGCGGCTTTTTTTGGAATCTCCCCACGCGAAGCCTCGCTTATGGATCCCCAACAAAGGTTGCTATTGGAACTCGCTTGGGAAACTTTTGAAAATGGCGGAATTGTACCTTCGTCGCTGCGCGGCAGTGATTGTGGTGTTTATGTCGGCATTTCAAATGTCGATTACGCCTATCGTCTTGCGGATGATTTAGCGGCAATCGATTCATCTGCTGCGACCGGTATTATTTCCAGCATTGCTGCCAATAGAATCTCTTATGTCTTTGATTTTCATGGCCCTAGCATTTCGATGGATACCGCCTGTTCATCCTCTCTAGTGGCCTTTCACCAGGCCTGCCTTGCTATTCGTTCCGGTGAGATTTCACAGGCGCTGGCGGGCGGAATCAATCTTCATTTACATCCTTACGGTTTCATCTCATTTTCAAAAGCGACGATGTTGTCAAAAACAGGGCGTTGCCATGTCTTTGATGAAGCTGGCGATGGCTATGTCCGTTCTGAAGGCGGCGGGCTGTTTTTGCTTAAAGCCTACGATCAGGCTATTGCTGACGGCGACCAAATTCTTGCCGTGGTTGCCGGAAGCGCCATTAATACTGACGGACATAAAACCGGTTTAACCATCCCTAATCCTGATGCGCAAGCGGCATTGATGTCGCGTGTCTATGAACAAGCCGGTATTGATCCAGAAGCCATTGATTATTTTGAGGCACATGGTACTGGCACGGCGGTTGGTGATCCAATAGAAGCACATGCGATTGGCTTGGCATTGGGTCAAAAAAGAAAAAAACCCTTACTGATCGGTTCTGTAAAAAGTAACTTGGGGCATCTGGAATCGGCTTCCGGTGTTGCTGGTCTTGTTAAAGCGTTAAATTGCATCCAGCATCGTACTGTTCCCGCCACTATTAGTACCAGCCACTTAAATTCTAATATCAAATGTACTGACTGGAATC
>CANNKH010000192.1 GCA_947504985.1 Methylococcaceae bacterium
CTCAATTGTGAGGGGGACGACATCAGCGCAAATTATCCAGATGGCCAGAGATGCAGGCGCTAAAAAAGTTTATTTTGCTTCAGCTGCGCCGCCGGTACGTTACCCAAATGTTTATGGCATTGACATGCCTGCAGCGCATGAGCTGATTGCTCATGGTCGCACTGAAGAAGAAATTCGCCTGGAGATTGGCGCAGATCGCCTTATTTATCAAGATTTGGATGATTTAATCGCTGCCGTCCGTAAAGGCAACCCAAACATTGAACATTTTGATACGTCTTGTTTCAGCCATGAATACATTACCGGCGATATTGATGATGCCTATTTAGAGCGCATTGAAGCTTTGCGTAACGACACGGCAAAAAACGAGAATAATTCAGGAAACTTTATTGTTGAAATGCAAAATTGTGATTAATCCGTAACGACTCAATCATTAAATAGAACGCAGATTATTTTTCTAGGCGTGTCAAAAATCTTATTCAATCATAATAAAACCTTAGAAAAACCATGAATGAAATTAACTGGAAGAATTATTCCCTGGAAACCCAGGCGATTAGAGCCGGACACAAACGTACCCATGAAGATGAGCATAGCATCCCGATATTTACTACATCGAGTTATGTATTCAAGAACGCAGAAGAAGCCGCGCTAAGATTTACCGGACAAAAAGCGGGCAATATCTATTCACGATTTACTAACCCAACGGTTAGTGCATTCCAGGAACGTTTGGCGCTAATGGAACAAGGCGAACTTTGTTTGGCATTTGCTTCCGGCATGGCAGCCATTATGGCTGTAGGAATGGGGTTACTGAAAGCCGGTGATCATGTTATTTGTTCTCGCGGTGTTTTTGGTAATACGGTATTGATGTTTCAAAACTATTTTGGCAAATTTGGTGTGACTACGGATTTTGTCGATTTAACCGATACGGCGGCTTGGGCGGCAGCGATAAAACCTAATACCCGATTCCTGTTTCTGGAAACACCGTCTAATCCCTTGACTGAAATCGCTGACATTTCAGCACTTGCTGGTATTGCCCACCAGCACGGTTGCTTGCTGATAGTCGATAACTGTTTTTGTACGCCAGCATTGCAGAAACCGTTGACATTAGGCGCCGATATTGTTGTGCATTCGGCAACCAAATATATTGATGGGCAGGGGCGTTGTGTCGGTGGCGCAGTGGTTGCCAACGAAGACATAATAGAAAAACAAATCTACCCTTATTTGCGTACTGGCGGTGCGACGATGAGTCCTTTTAACGCTTGGGTGTTTTTATCCGGTCTTGAAACGCTGGCACTCAGAATGAAAGCCCATTGCGACAATGCGTTTGAGTTAGCTCAATGGTTAGAACAACAACCTGCTATTGCCAAAGTCCATTACCCCGGATTGCTTTCCCATACTCAGCACGACTTGGCAAAACGTCAGCAAAGCCATTTTGGCGGTATTGTTAGCTTTGAATTGACTGGCGGTAAAGAAGCGGCATGGCAATTAATCGACGCGACGGAAATGTTATCGATTACCGCTAATTTAGGTGATGTTAAAACTACCATTACTCACCCAGCCAGCACTACACACGGTAGATTAACGCCAGAAGTCAGAGCGGCGGCGGGCATTAAAGAGGGTTTAGTCAGAGTGTCGGTAGGCTTGGAGCATGTAGATGATATTAAAAGGGATTTATTAAGAGGCCTATAGTTTTTCAGATAAATAACTTCCACTGATACCTCTATAACATGTTGATTAAAAATAATTTTATTTTCACAAAATGGAAATTATTTATCTGAAAGTCTATATGTACATATTATTTCTCCTGAAGATAGGATCTGGGTGATTGACGGATTAAGCGATGAGGTATTTTCCACACAAAACCCACCAATCCGACGACAACGAACTTTGAACCAAAAGTAATAGCACTAATTTCGCATTAAATATGGCTCATCTCCGTTATAGGGCTTTTAAATCGACCACAGGAAAATCTATAGCAGTCAAAGCGGTTTCGTTGAAATAATTGGTAAATGTGTTCAACGCGACATGAGACAGAATTTCGATAGCTTCTTCATCACTAAAACCCGCAGCACGCACCTCTGCCAGATCGTTGTCATTAACCTTGCCACGTTTTTCCAGTAAAGCACGGGCGAAGTTGATCGCCGCTTGAGTTTTACTATCACTGGAATGGCCTTTGCTATTAGCGGCCAACTCGGCTCTGACAACACCGGCTTTGCCCCCCAAGAAAACATGGGCAGAAGCACAGTAATTACAGCCGTTAAAACCCGCCACCGTAACCGCCAATTGTTCCCTCAGCTTTTTGTCTAGTACACCGCCGCTTAAGGCAGTATTGAAGTTAAGATAAGCTTCCAACGCAGCTGGGGCATTGGCAAATGTTGTGAAAATATTCGGCGTAGAGCCCATTGCTTTTTTAACGCCGTCTAACAATTCTTTGGCTTTGCCTTCGGCTTGGGTAACTGCTTTGATTCTTTGCATGATAGATTCCTAATTTAAAGTTAAGTGTCAAAAGTAAACCGATTTGTTTACTTGCTGAAAAGTGTAAACCGATCAGTTTATCTTGTCAATAAATTTGTAAACTAATCTGTTTACTTTTAGTGCGCATTTGTTAAGCTAGATCCGTCCATGTCTATAATGAGAAATATGAAAAACGAAAATGAAGCTGTACCTAAAAAAGCCATTAAACGTTTACAAATTATCCAAGCAGCCTTCAAGTTGTTTACCGAAAATGGCTTTTATGCCACCGGTGTAGATTTAATCATGCGCCAGGCCGGTGTCTCCAAACGCACGATGTACATTTATTTTCCGACCAAAAACGATTTGATCGTCGCAGTGCTGGAGTTTTACCGGATTAATTACGAACGGGGTTTAAAGGATTTGTTAGCCAGAAATGACTTAAGTAACCGCGAAAAAATTCTGGCGATTTTTGACGATGCGGCGAACTGGTTTGGTGACGCGCAATTTCACGGCTGTCTGGCCGTCAATGCGATGGGAGAATTTGCCGGAAAAGATCCGGCTATTGAACAAGCCTGTCACGTCTTTAAGGCCTGGGAACTCGGTGTTTTTGATAAACTGACTGATGATCTTCAGGTCAATAATCCGAAAGATTTAGCTTATGAACTGCTGGTGTTACTCGAAGGCATCGGCGCAATAGCCCAAGTTCTTAAACAGCCTTGTCCTATCGACCTAAGACAAATGGTCAACCGGCTGCTTGACAGTCATCAAGCGCTGACCGTTGCCGTGTGGCCGCTACCTGTCGAACAAACCACTCTGAACAAACTGATACCGGGTCAGCCCATGCCGCCGATTGTGTTTCAAAGTCCGTAAGGCGGTTTCGCGATAGCAAACCGCCAACGGTACACCGATGTGGTGGATTGCTATCGCGAATCCACCCTACAATTAACCCGCCGTACGGCCGTCAATGGCTTTTCATATCATGAGAATTGGTTACAAAATCTGTTGATTTCCGCCTCTCTCAGGGAATTTCGACAGCCCCCATAATCCGGTACAATCAGAATTTATTAACTCCAAACCTGCTGACCTCAATGAAGTGGCTGGACTCCAAAACTCAATACCGTTACGTTACAGCCTCTCTTTCCCACCTTAATAGTCACCACACTGTTGCCTAAGCAACAAATCATCAGCATAAACTGATTGCCCAGCAACACACTCCCATTATAATTTTATCTCTAACTATAGATTTTTCATGTAGTTACCAACATGGCATCCCTATTGCTTTGATCTAAAACAGCTTCCCATGTTTAGTCACTTAATAGAGAAAAATTTATGAACATTCCTGAAAGTAATAGCAATAACCACATCAAAGGCAGAATTCAGCATATTCATACGCATGATGTCATTTCCGAAGTAGTACTTGACACCGCTGCCGGCATTATTACCTCAGTGATTACCACCAGCGCCCTAAAGTCGTTAGGTTTAGTGGTCGGACAAGAAGCCATTGCTGTGGTAAAAACAACTCAGTTTGCCTTGGCAACGGCCTGATCTGTATCAATGCCATGTCTGAAATACAAAACGTATCCCACGCCCCAGCGGTTACTTTGTCTGGCAGCGAGTTTGTTATCTCGCTTGACTCGCATGATCTGATTGCCGCTAATACCTGCGAGGTTCGTGTCACTTGCCACGATGGCGATGACTTTGTTGTTTCTGTGGAATCGTACCCTTTGGAAGCGGCGACGGTTTGTGATATTCATGTCACTTGCGACGATCAAACCGAATTTTCAGTTAAATGCAGATCACAATTGGGCGTCAATGGCAAACAATCTCTCGTATTCTCACTACCGGATATATGCATTCCGTCAATGGCCAGAATACAACTCAGACATGCGAATGACAGTCTTGATCTCAGTGAGAGATTTCTGCATTACAAACTGGACAACAACAAATTGCATGACAACGCTTATCTCACTAATGCGTTGTTTAACGCCTCAGCCAGACCCTTTTCCGGCGATGATCTTTTTATTGTCACCTATGCCTATTTGAATGTTTTACCGCTCAATAACGCCAATTTTGGCGGCTTGATAACCCTACTTGCCTATCGCATTACTGACAAACTCGACGATCGAGAGCATGTGATCTGTGAGGTGTACGCCACCTATCGGCGCTATCGAGAAGTAGTGCAATGCCATGATGCCGTGGCTTTTCGATGGCTGGTTTCAAGCTCAAGTGCGTTGGTAACGGCATTACTGTCTATCGGCTCGACCACACAAGCTGAGGATGTTGTCGATAGCGCACTTAAAGCGATTGTCCATCCCAGCTTTAATCCGATGGTACATCAGAACTACGTTTTACTGTTATTCCAAGGCGGCTTGATCAAGGCTTGGAAAGGTCGCTTTGATGAAGCGGCTAACTTATTTATCAGTGCGGTCAATGCAGGTCGTTATGGCATGATCGATTTGCTGCATCCCCAAAACAGTTGGGTTCTGGGTCAAATGAGCGATTGCCATCAATTCTTGAATCTTATCGATGCGGCTCATCGCGCGGCACTGGCCTGCACTAATAACAAGCTCCCTCCTCAATCACGTTTTGCGCCGCTAAAAACAGCACCTAAACTCCATATTGATTTCAAGACTATTTTTGACCGCTTTGCCTGTTTCAAAATTAAATCCCCACCTTTTTTTGAACAGGCATTACACAAAATGCAAGCTCGGCAAAACGGACAGTAAATTCAGACATGACAAAGATGAACACCTTATCAAATCCCATCAGAGTGCTAGATTGTACGTTGCGTGACGGCGGCTATTATACCCAATGGGAATTCGACCCAGATTTTGTTAATGAATATCTGGATCTAGTTGCACGCAGCCCGATACATGACGTTGAGATTGGTTACCGTAGCCCTGAAAAAGACAGCTATTTCGGGCGTTATTTTTATCTTTCCAGACAAGAATTGACCGAAGCAAAACAGCGTTTGCGTGCTAATCAGCGCTTGGGACTCATGTTTAACCTCAAGGATATTGACGAAGAAACTATCGATTTTTTTCTCAAAGACATTGTCGGCATCGTCGATCTGATTCGCTTTGCCGTAGCACCCAACGAAATTTTGCGGGCATTGCGTTTACACCAGAAAATCATCGCCCGTGGCTTTGCCTGCGGCCTTAACATCATGCACTTAAGCAAATGGAGCCAACACATTGACGAAGTACTTGCACCTTTCGCTGATGTTGAAAATCTCGATTGTCTGGCTTTAGTTGATAGCTATGGCGGCTGTTTTCCTGATGAAGTCGGCGCCGCCATCAAACGCACCTGTGCACTATTTTCCGGCAATGTCGGTTTTCACGGTCATGATAATGCGGGGCTGGCTTTCGCCAATGCCCTGAGCGCATTGCAAGCGGGCGCCTGTTCAGTCGATGCGACTTTTATGGGTATGGGACGTGGCGCAGGCAATCTTAAAACCGAGTTA
>CANNKH010000193.1 GCA_947504985.1 Methylococcaceae bacterium
ATTGAACAACTCGCCAGTGATGGTGTAAGAAAATGGGCATTGCAAACCCATTGTGGTAATCGCGTCGAAACGGTATTTATTCCTGAAGAGGGGCGTGGCACTTTGTGTGTGTCATCGCAAATTGGTTGTGCTTTGGCCTGCACGTTTTGTTCTACCGCACAGCAAGGATTTAACCGCAACTTAACGACGGCTGAAATTATTGGTCAGGTCTATGTTGCTCAAAATCGTCTGGGTGCAGAAGCAAAAATTACCAATGTGGTCATGATGGGCATGGGCGAGCCTTTGTTGAATTTCGATAATGTCGTTGCCGCAATGAATCTAATGATGGATGATTTTGTGTATGGCTTATCCAAGCGTCGCGTGACAATTAGTACCTCAGGTGTCGTGCCGGCAATGTATCGATTGACTGAGGTCTGTGATGTTAGTCTTGCTGTATCGCTACATGCCGTTACCGACGAATTGCGTGACCAGCTTGTGCCCATCAATAAAAAGTATCCGCTTAAGGAATTAATGGATGCTTGCCGCGAAAATGCCAAACTTGCACCACGTCGCACAGTTACTTTTGAATATGTCATGCTTGATGGCGTGAATGATTCCTTGGATGATGCGCATGGACTTGTTAAATTGCTAAAAACGGTTCCTGCAAAAATTAATTTGATACCGTTTAACCCGTTTCCTAATTCTAGTTACCGTTGTTCCAGTAACAATAGAATTAATCAGTTTAAGACATTGTTAAATGAAGCGGGTATTGTGACGACCATAAGAAAAACGCGCGGTGAAGATATTGATGCCGCTTGCGGTCAATTGGTTGGGCAGGTGAAAGATAAAAGTCGCAGGCATCTTAAGTTAACGGTGATGAGTGCTGAACATGCAGCCTGAATCAATAAAGACATTTACTCGCACGACAGTCTGTTTACTTTTAGCCGCCGTGGTGGGTTGTGGTTCATTAACTAAAAAAGATGAAGATACCGCAGATATTCATTTGCAGTTAGGTATTCGCTACCTGAATATGAATAGGCTGGAAGTGGCTAAAGAGAATTTGGAGCGAGCGCTAACGGAAGCACCTAATAATATTCAGGTACATAATGCACTGGCATTTCTATACGAGAAAATCGAAAAATACCCGCAAGCAAGAGCGCATTACGACACAGCGCTTAGCATGGCACCTGATGACTTAGGCGTGCAAAATAACTTTGGTCGTTTCTTGTGTGAACAGAAGCAATTTGATAAAGGTATGGACTTGCTGAATCGCGCGATTGCTAATTTACTGAATGACCGGCAATGGCTGGCATTAACCAATGCGGGGCTTTGTCAGTTAGGATTGGGGCAACAGCAAAAAGCCAAGGCTTACTTTAAACAGGCATTACTGGCGAATGATAGTTATGCACCCGCTTTACTGGAAATGCAAAAACTCAGCTATAAAAATGGCGAATATTGGCCTGCAAAAGGTTATTTACAGCGTTATTTAAGTGTTGCTGCTCATACCTCTGAATCATTATGGTTTGCGATGCAAACGGAACGCGCTTTAGGTAACGAAGGATTGGCAAAAGAATATCAAAATTTATTACAGGAAAAGTTTCCACTTTCCAATGAAGCAAAAACAATAGGTCGCTAACGGGCTATCAATAAAAATGGCAAACACGATACAAGCAATTCGCGGAATGCACGATGTGCTTCCAGAACAAACACCGCTTTGGCAATATGCGGAAACTATTATCAGGGAGATCCTTGGTGCTTATGGCTACAGTGAAATTCGATTACCTATTGTTGAAAAGACCGAACTATTTAAGCGCTCTATCGGAGAAGTGACCGATATCGTCGAAAAAGAAATGTATACCTTCGATGATAGAAACGGTGACTCCTTAACATTGCGCCCCGAAGGTACGGCGGGCTGTCTTAGGGCGTGCCTTGAGCATAGTTTGCTGAATAACCAGATTCATCGGTTATGGTATTACGGGCCGATGTATAGGCACGAACGTCCGCAAAAAGGTCGTTATCGCCAATTTATTCAATTGGGTGTCGAAACTTACGGGATGTCCGGTCCTGAAATTGACGCAGAATTGCTATTGTTAATGGATCGCTTGTGGAAAAAACTCGGCATCCGTGACCAAGTCAGATTACAGTTGAATTCTTTAGGAACGATTGCTGAGCGTGCCGTGTATCGCGAAAAATTGGTCGATTATTTTCATGCCCATCTGGAACAACTGGATGAAGATAGCTTGCGTAGATTACAGACTAACCCGCTACGGATTCTGGATACCAAAAATCCAGCCATGAGTGAAGTAGTCGCTAATGCGCCGGAACTCATGGCTTATTTGGGCGCTGAAAGCACGGCGCATTTTAATGCGATTACTACGATACTCAATGAGTTAGGTATTAGTTATGAAATTAATACCCGTTTGGTACGTGGACTAGATTATTACAGCAAAACTGTTTTTGAATGGGTAACTGATGCGTTAGGATCCCAAGGTACGGTTTGTGCAGGTGGTCGTTATGATAGTCTAATCGAGCAATTAGGTGGCAAGGCTAACCATGCGGTGGGTTTTGCAATGGGTATGGAGCGATTATTGGCGTTGATGGAAACGCTAGAGACTATTCCATTGGCAAAACCGGTTGATGTTTATATGGTTCGAGTTGGTGAAAAAGCGCAGCAGGCTGGTTTGCGGTTCGCCGAACTGCTCAGAGACGCCTTACCTGCATTGAAACTACAAGTTAATATGGAGGGGGGAAGCTTTAAAAGCCAATTTAAAAAAGCCGACAAAAGCGGTGCTGATTTCGCCATAATTCTTGGCGATGATGAAGTTAGTCGTGATGAAGTCGGTATTAAATCGTTGCGTGATGAGCAAGGTCAGCAAATGCTGTCTCAGTCACAAGCACTTGCTTTTTTACAGCGTTATTTGCTATCCAGATAGCGAGTGATTATTCAGTTTTTAAAAGAGACAAGAGAAAAACAGTGGAAATTTACGATACAGAAGAAGAACAGCTTGATGCGATAAAGGCTTGGTGGAAAGAAAATGGTCAGGCGACGGTGATTGGTTTGGGTCTGGGCATTGCCGTTATTTTGGGATGGAATTATTGGCAGAGTTATAAGAAAGATCAGGTCACACACGCTTCCGGTTTATACAGTCAATTATTGAAAGCAGCCGAAGCCGATAATAAAGTATCGGTGGAGAAATTGTCTGAGCAGATTACCACACAATTTAAGGACACCGCTTACGCACCGTATAGTCGTTTAATGGTTGCAAAGGTAAAAGCTCAGCAAGACGATTTTGCCGACGCCAAGGTGTTGCTTGAGAAAATAGCAGCCGTATCCGATAAAGAATTAAGCAATATTGCCAAAATTCGGTTGGTTCGTTTAATGCTGGCCAATAAAGAATATGAGCAGGGATTGAAACTGATTAACGATATTGATCCGGCGACTTCGGCGAGTTTTTCAGGACATTATGATGAATTGGTTGGCGATTTGTACGTCGCCCTGAATCGTCTTGACCAAGCCCGAACGTCTTATCAAAATGCCCTGAGAAATGGTCATCAATCGCCTTTGCTGCAAATGAAAATTGATGATTTAACGATGCCAGAAAAGGTAGAAAGTAAAAAATAATGCGCTTATTAACGCTTTTATTATTGTGTTTAAATTTGGTTGGCTGTGCTGCATACGATAGCATTGGCGAGTCTTTTTCAGGGATTACCGATTATTTTAGCGGTGGTGAAGATAATGCTGATCCGCCTAAAGCGCTGGTTGATTATGCGCCTGAGATCAACGTGGATGTGGTATGGAAAGAATCGGTTGGCGTTGGCTCAGATGAACAAACGCTAAAATTAATTGCTCCTATTGGCAACGGAAAAATTATTGCTGCCGATAGAGAAGGTTTGGTACAAGCCAGGGATTTGAGAACGGGCAATCTGATTTGGGAAGTAGAAACCGACGCGCATTTTTCCGGTGGTCCTGGAGTAGGTAGTGCTACCGTTATTATTGGTTCTAGTGATGCTGAAGTGATTGCCCTGAACAGCGAGACAGGTACACAACTATGGCGAGCCAAAGTGTCCAGCGAAGTGTTATCCGTGCCTGTTGTTGCTAACGGTATTATTGTGGTACGCACCACCGACGGCAACGTTATTGCGTTAAACGAGCGAACGGGTGTCAAGCTGTGGAGTTATGAAATTAATGTTCCGGCCTTAAGTATTCGAGGTACGGGAACCCCAGTTATTGTCGAGGATAATGTTATTGGTGGTTACGACAACGGTAAGTTAATGGCTTTGCGATTAAAGGATGGTAAATATGTCTGGGAAACCAGCGTTGCTATTCCTAAAGGCCGTTCTGAAGTTGAAAGATTGGTGGATATTGATGTTGATCCGATAGAAGCAGCCGGTGTTATTTATACGGCAAGTTATCACGGTGGCGTTAGTGCTGTTTCTGTACTGGATGGCGAGGTCATTTGGCGTAATGAGATGATTTCTTCACACACAGGATTAAGCAACGATTGGCGTTATTTATATCTATCGGATTCTGACAGTCATGTCTTGCAATTAGATCAGCGTAGCGGCTCATCATTATGGAAACAACAGGATTTGCATCAAAGAAATCTATCTGCGCCTGCTGTTTATGATAATTATGTCGTTGTTGGTGATTTTGAAGGTTATGTACATTGGCTGAGTACATCCGATGGCCGACAATTGGCTCGCGTGCAGATTACTGACAGCCCAATCGAAGCAAAACCTGTGGTGGTAGACAATACTGTTTATATTTACGCAAAAGACGGCACGATTGCCGCATTAACGGTGCATTAATGTTACCAGTCATAGCCCTGGTCGGGCGCCCTAATGTAGGGAAATCTACTTTATTCAATTACTTAACCAGAACTCGTGAAGCTTTGGTCGCTGATTTCCCTGGTTTGACTCGAGATCGTCAATATGGTCGTATCAAGCATGGTATTCGCCCTTGTCTCGTTGTTGATACGGGGGGGATTGCCGATGGCAACGAGGGTATTGAGAGCATTTCGAGAAAACAGGTACAGATTGCCCTGCAAGAAGCCGATATTGTGATATTCATGGTTGATGCGCGTGAGGGACTTAGTGCATCAGATAAAGTCATTGCCGATTCTTTAAGAAAACTCGATAAACCGATTATTCTCGCCACCAACAAAGTAGACGGTATCGATGCAAATATTGCGGCGACTGATTTTTATGCGCTGGCTTTAGGCGAGCCCGTACAGATAGCCGCGTCACATGGGCGTGGTGTGCCGGAATTGCTGGAAAGAGTGAATAGTTTATTACCGGCAGCTGCCGATTTGATTGATGATGACGGCGAGCGTAAAGGCATAGGTATTGCTGTGGTCGGGCGGCCTAACGTGGGTAAATCAACGCTGGTTAATCGTTTGTTGGGTGAAGAGCGAGTGATTGTTTTTGATGAACCAGGAACAACGCGCGATAGCATTTATATTCCTTTTGAACGTAATGGTAAGCAATTTACATTGATTGATACGGCAGGTATGCGGCGACGCTCGAAAATTGCTGAAACGATTGAAAAATTCAGTGTTATCAAATCCCTGCAAGCGATTGAAAAAGCGCATGTTGTGATTTACCTGATTGATGCTAGCGAAGGCGTGACAGATCAGGATGCGCATTTGCTTGGTCTGGTCATCGAAGCAGGCAGGGCATTGATAATCGGGCTTAATAAATGGGATGGTTTGACCATAGCACAAAAGGAAACGGTTAAACGGCAATTGGATGTCAAATTAGCTTTTCTTGAATTCGCTGAAAGACACCCGATATCCGCATTGCATGGCAGTGGTGTCGGTAAATTGTTTGATGTGGTGCATACCTTATACGACAGCGCGATGATAAATATGTCAACGCCGGTATTGACACGCATTTTGAAAG
>CANNKH010000194.1 GCA_947504985.1 Methylococcaceae bacterium
CTGCACAAAACCGCGCAAACTGATGCTGTCGCCAATTTGCGCCAGTAACTCATCAAGCTTAAGCCCCGCCTGCTGTTGGGTATGGGCATGAATCGACGTGCTATTGTCTTGCTGCAAGTATTGCGTTAGCCAACTTTCAGCCTGATCCAATGACAAATCCAGCATGGTTTCTGGATGCAGCGCCGGCGATTCCAACTCCAGTTTATTTAAAATACCATCCCATAATTCTCTCAGGCCATGACTGCCAGTCCTTTGAGGACTGGCAGTCATCACGCTGGGTTGAGGGGTGCCCAAGGCCGTTTGCATCTGCCACATTAATCCGTTAATACTGAGCGGTGATAAATCAGTCCGCAACGCCACTTGATAGATTGATTGGCGCGTGATGGTTTGATCTTGTACTGCACAAACCAGCTGTTCTGCTTGCAAGCCGGGATAATAGGCAAACGCCGCCGCTAGATCATCATCATTAATACGACCTTGCTGGTAAAAACGACGGCTGTCACTTTCGGGTAAATAACCGCAAATCCCCGTCAACCGCTCAGCCGCCTCCAGCGCGTCTGCAAACGGCAAATGTTGATAACCGTGTAGTGTGTTGTGATGCACAAAATCAAGTATTGGCGCTTGTCCTGGCAATACATGATTCAGATGCTTGAATATTTCGGTGAGTTGCGCACGCAATTGCGCATGCTCTAACGGTGAATGCTGCATCGTTAATCCTATGGTAATTATTCATATCCCTCCTTTAAAAAAGGGGATTAATCTCATTAAATCTCCCCTAACCCCTCTTTTTCTAAGAGGGGGAATGAATATTTATATCCTATGAAACCCTTTGTTTAATCAGGCTATTCAGTTGGGTCAGCGTCGTTGCCGACAAATCAATCCAGCGCGCGGGCAACAAACCCAATAACACAATACTGGCAACCAAGACGCCAGCGGCTAATAATTCAGAAGGTCGTAAATCTTCAAGCGCTTGCATTGGCGGCTTTATTGGACCGGTGAATAACATACTGAGGGTACGAATTGAATAAGCGGCGGTAATCAAGATACTGATGACAAAAAATATCGACAACCACGGCCATTGTTGAACACAGGCAATCAACGTATGCAGCTCGGCAATAAAGCCGACAAAACCCGGCAAACCCATCGCCGCGAACAGCGTCAATATCATCATCAAGGCAAAACGCGGCATGGTTTGCAGCAAGGCACTGTAATCCTGAATATCCAGCGTATGCGTGCGCTGATAAAGCAAACCAACCAGCAAAAACAACGCACCGGCAATCAGACCATGCGCCGTCATTTGCAGTACGGCACCGTTAATGCCCATTTCAGTGAGACTGGCAATCCCTAATAACACCATCCCCATGTGGCTAACCGATGAATACGCCACCATCGCTTTAAGATTGCTCTGCCGCCATGCCAGCAAACCGCCGTAAAGCATTCCAAACAACGCTAGAAAAACTAATACCGGCTGTAATAATTGCGCGGCTTCCGGCAACATAACAACGACACGCAATAAACCGTAAGCGCCCATTTTAAGTAAAATTCCTGACAGCAAAATACTGACCGGACTCGGCGCTTCCACATGCGCCAGCGGCAACCAACCGTGTAGCGGAAAGATCGGCAATTTAACACCAAAGCCCAACAGAAAGCCCAACAATACCAGCACTTGTTCATACAAAGGCATGTCTTGTGCGGCTTGGTGCATCGAGGTCATTAAGGAGCCGCCGTGTTGCAGATCGTACTGACTAACCGCCAGCAAGCTCATCAGCATAAATACTGAGCCGCCCATCGTATACAGTACAAAGTTAAGGCTGGCGCTATGTCGGCGCTTACCGCCCCAACGCCCAATTAGAAAAAATAGCGGAATTAACGTTACTTCCCAAAAAATATAAAACAACGCCCAATCCTGCGCTAAAAACACGCCTAACATGCCGAATTCAAGCAACAAGATACAGATATGATAACCCTTAACGCTAGTAGCAATGGTCAACGATGCCAGTAACGCAATTGATGTCAGCAACGTTGCCAACACCAGCATCGGCATCGACAAGCCATCGACACCCAAGGCATAGGCGCTACCTAAATTAGGATTGAGCGGAAAATACTCATTAAACTGTAATGCTGAATTATGCTGGTCATACCGATACACCAAAACACAGCTCAGCAACAGGGCGAACGTGGTAAATAGATTAGCAATCACTTGAATAAGAGCTGCGTTCTGACGAGGCGCAAATGCCAGCAGCAATACCCCGAGGGCTGGCGTCCACAGCAGTAGGCTAAGTATCCCCATGAGATTATGCCTTTGCCAACTTACTGTGATGTATTGAATAAACAAAATAGACAATCAAACCGATCACCAACCAGACAATAAAACGTAGCCACGTCAATGAGGGCAAAAAGGCCATAAGCGCCCCGCAAGACAACACGCCCAAAACTGGGAACAACGGGCTTAATGGACTGCGAAAAGGGCGCGGCATCTCCGGTTTGGTGATACGCAACACAATCACGCCCAAACAAACCAACACAAACGCGGCTAAGGTGCCGATATTAACCAGTTCTGCCAGTTCACCCAAAGGAATGAAACCCGCAATCAGCGACATAATAACGCCGCAGATAACAATTACGCGCACCGGTGTTTGTGTTTTAGGATTCACTTTATTGAAATAAGGCGACAACAAACCATCACGCGACATCGCAAAAATAATGCGCGTCAACGCGTAATACAACACCAACATCACCGTAGAAAGTCCGGCAATAACGCCTGTTGAAATCAGCGCCGATGCCCAAGTATAACCCAGCAAATTCAGCGCATGAGCAACGGGAGACGACACATTAAGCTGGGTATAATTAACCACACCCGTCAGCAGGCCAGACACAACAATATAAATAACCGTACAAAACAACAGCGAGGCAACAATGCCAAAAGGCAAATCGCGTTGCGGATTTTTTGCCTCTTCGGTTGCGGTAGAAACCGCATCAAACCCCACATAGGCAAAAAACACTAACGATGCCCCCGCAAGCACACCGGTAGTTTGACCACCAGGTAAGGTTTGAAACCAGCCAAAGGGCATAAAAGGCTGCCAGTTTTCAGGATGCACATTAAATGCAGCCACCCCAATAAATACCGCGATAGTAATCAATTTAACAAAAACCATCGCATTATTGGCCTTGGCACTCTGTTTGGCGCCCATTAACAGCAAACCCATTAACAGCAAAATAATGACCGAAGCAGGCAAATTAATAATCCCGCCCAGCTCAGGGGCTTTGGTCAATGCATCAGGCAATGGCAAACCGATTGCCGTTAACGTATTGCAAAAATAGCCGGACCACCCGTTAGCCACCGTTGCCACGGCAATGCTGTATTCAAGCAGCAAATCCCACCCGATAATAAAAGCGCATAATTCACCAAAAGCGACATAACTGTAGCCATAAGCACTGCCACAGCCACCAATAGCTGCTGCCAACTCAGCATAAGACAGCGCGGCAAAAGTACAGGCGAAACCGGCAATAACAAATGACAACACCACCGCTGGCCCTGATTGAGTTGCCGCCGCCACGCCGGTCAACACAAAAATCCCCGTTCCAATGATGGCGCCTATGCCGAGAAAAGCCAGATCCCATGCCGATAAGCAGCGTTTAAGACCGGTGTCTGAATGTTCGTTTGATGAGAGCGGTTTGGTACGAAAAATTTGCATTGACATGATTAAAGTCCGGTTAGGAATGAGTACAACACACTTCGTTGAATATGTGCCATGACTGCCAGTCCTCAAAGGACTGGCAGTCATTATATTGTTGAAGTGTGTCATGCCATTTCTTAATTAAAAGAGAAATAATGACAAGAACCGCACTAACCAATTATCGCTTAGTGCCCTTTGGAATGAGGTAACCTAATGACTGCCAGTCCTTTGAGGACGGGCAGTCATGCCATCGTGACCACACCGAAACGATACACGACACCGTTAAATAACCACAAAATCGGCAGCCGTCACGGCTAAATTAACACCCAACATTGCAATTTGTACGCCTTGACCACTACCACTGCCATCCGAATCATAAGTCACCGCACCAGTCGTCGGGTTATAAACAACATAATCATTCGGATCGAGCGCATTCGCCGCCTTAACAAACAAACTGGCATTTAACACCCCCGTCGCTGTCAATTTTGTAAAAATCTGATTTTCCAGCTTGATGGTGTCATCAATCACCTTAAAGTCAGTGATATTATCGCTATTGGCGGTCAATGCCGCATTAAACAAAAAGCTATCTTTACCTGTGCCGCCGCTTAACGTGTCATTCCCCTCCCCGCCACTTAAGACATCATTCCCAATACCACCAAATAACGAATCGCGCCCCACCGCACCAACCAAAACATTAACCCCGGCATTACCTGTTAAGGCATTGTCGCCGTCATTGCCGCTTAAGTTACTGGCTTGAGTGCCTTCGGCAATAGCGCCGTTTTCAATGCCAGTGGGCAAGGTATAGCTGGTCAATTGAAACGGCATAATCACCGTGTCAATATCCGTCGCCAAACCTTGATCGTCGATAATATCTTTTGCCGCATCAAAATCCAGATAATAAGTGTCGTTGCCCGCGCCACCAATCATGGTATCCAAACCGCCGCCCGTGCCATATAAAAAGTCATTGCCTGCACCGCCATTCATCAGATCATTTTCTTGCTCGCCTTCTAAATTATCATCACCGTCTTCACCCCACAGCACATCATCGCCATAACTGCCCCAGAGCGAATCATTGCCTAAACCGCCCGATAAATCATCCGCCATATTCAAGCCATGCAACTTATCCGCGCCATTGCCACCCACCAACACATCTATTTTTGAACCACCCGCATCGCCGTATAAATCCAGCGCGGTGTCCTTGCCATCATCCAGATTAGTTAAACTGAGTGGACTAATACTTAACGCCTTATAAAACACATCAATGCTGCTGACGGTTGCCGTCACTTGATACGGAATATCGCCATCATCCAGATAATCATCAACGCCGCGCATCGTTAAAATTTGTGGGGTGGCGTAATTGGCGGTAGTAAACGTGAAAGTATTATTGTTAATAACCCCTTCGCTGGTGTCGCTGCTGGCAAACGTGAGCGTCACGTCGCGATTGGCTAACGGCGCGGTATTCAACCGCAGACTATAACTCACCACGCCACCCGCTTCACTGGTGCTTAATGCCGTTATCGGGCTAAAGCTAAAACCGGCGGCAACCGGCACCGTCACCGCGCTGGAACTGGCGCTAGTCACCGTCTCCACATTACCCAAAGCATCGGTAAAACTGGCGACCACGCTGATCGCTTTGCCCACCTCAGCGGCAGTAACGGTATAAGTCTTGCCCGAGCCAATAGTGACACCACCCGCTTGCCATTGATACGCGATGATGCCCAAACCGTCCAAATCAGCTAACGTATCGGCAACGCTGAGGGTTTGGTTTTGTTCGGGTGTCATATCGCTCAGCATCACCTCGCCCGTCGCGGGATGGTTAGCCTGAAAGGCGCTAATATCCAAGCCCCAACCATTGAGCGTACCGGTAAACAGCAGATCATCATCCGTTACGGCTAATGTCCACACGCCGTTGGGATTTAGCCCATAAGTGGCAGCCAGATTGCCCTCGGGGCGATAACTGCCCGTGAACGGCGCACTGCCATTGATTATTGAAGCCGACGCTTCGTTATCCAACACCGTGCTAGTAAAATTATCGCCACGCCCGCCCACATCAGTAAATAATTCAATCGATTGCCCGTCTGGCGTTATCAAATAAACGGCCACATCGGCAGCCCAGGCATGTTTAATGTTGACACTGACATTTAAATCAGTAATTAAGCCGACC
>CANNKH010000195.1 GCA_947504985.1 Methylococcaceae bacterium
ATGCCCATTGCATAACCACCCAAGGCGAAAAACGCGCCGTGTCCCAACGCTAAAATACCGCAATAGCCCCACACCAAATCGAGTGATAAACCTAGCAAAGCGAAGGTCAGGTATTTGCCGATTAGCGAGACCGTATAAGCGGAAAAATGCAGCGGGGAATCGACCGGTGTAAGCACGTTACACAGCGGAATAATCAAGGTTATTGCCGTCAGTACCATGAGCACTGTCGTGCAGGTTTTGTCTTGGCTTGCTAATGTTAGGAGTTTCATATTCAAAACCAGGTAGAAATTATTCGGGTTAGCGTGCTTTTCGTAGACAACTCATAATCAATCAAGAATCCGCCGCTCTGCCTTTTTGCGGAAACAAGCCGCGTGGGCGTTTTTGAATAAATAAGATGATAAAAACCAGCACCAGAATTTTTGCTAATACCGCACCAGCAAAAGGCTCCAAGAATTTGTTGGCGATACCTAGCGAGAAACCGGCAACCAAGGTGCCTAATAAATTACCTACGCCGCCAAAGACCACAACCATAAACGAATCAACAATATAAGCTTGCCCGAGATTAGGCCCGACATTAGTGATTTGACTTAATGCCACGCCAGCCACACCGGCAATACCAGAGCCTAAACCGAAGGTCATGGCGTCCACTTGTGCCGTCGGTATGCCCATTGCTTTAGCCATGCGGCGGTTTTGGGCGACGGCACGGACTTCCAAGCCCAATTTGGTTCGTTTGAGAATTTGCATCAGTAAGACAAAAACCAGCAGACAAAAAATCAAAATGTAAAAACGGTTCCAGGTTAACGATAGAAAATCATTAATTTGCCAAGAACCACTCATCCATTCGGGGGTTGCCACGCTACGGTTTAAGGGTGAGAAAATCGAGCGCACGGTTTGCTGCAAAAATAGGCTAACACCGAATGTCGCTAGTAAGGTTTCCAGCGGTCTGCCGTATAGAAAGCGAATAATGCCGCGTTCGATAGCGATGCCCACTAAGGCTGAGATAATAAAGGCGGCGGGTATCGCCAGAACAATAGATAAGCCCAATTGGTTCGGTAACAGTTGCTGGATAACATAAGTGGTGTACGCGCCTATCATCATCAGTTCCCCATGTGCCATGTTGATAACCCCCATGACGCCAAAGGTGATGGCTAAACCGATGGCTGACAACACCAGCACCGCACCTAAACTCAGGCCGAAAAACACGGTTTCTATCGCGCTGTATAGTTGCAAACGGGTGTTGATTTTGGTTAGGGCGGCATCGGCTAGGTTGCGGATATCGCTATCGGTTTCTAGGAAATTGCCATCGGCATCTTTTTCGACCAAGGCTTTAAGTTTATTAAGCACGTCCAAGCTATCGTGACTTTTGAGTGCATCGATGGCTTGCAGGCGTTGGTTTTTGTCCGCACTGTCCATTTGCTGCAACAATAAAATATTTTCAATAGCGATTTTTACATCGGCATCTGGTTCGATGGTTAAGCGTTTTTTAAAAACGGCTAACAAGCGTTCATCAACCGCTTTGTCCATCGCCTTAACGGCGGCTAAACGAATAGCGGGGTCGTCGGCATTCAATTCCAATTCACCAATGATTTTACGTAAATGACTTCTAAGCTTATTGGTCAGATTGATTTTACTCACCTGATCGTCGCTAACCATGCCCAGTTTTTCATCATTGATCGCATCATGGATGCGGTAATCCTGATCGATAGCTTCACCGATTACCAGTCGGTCTTGATCTTTAACGGTCAGTAATTTTCCCGCCAATAAGGCTTGCAAAACGACTAGACTGCGTGGGTGTTTAAGCTTAGTCAAACGATTGATCGCTTGTTCACGCTCACTCATCGAGCCTTGTTTAAGCGCATTTAAAGCATCTACTAAGGGCTGCTGTGCGGGCACGGTATCACTGTGCGCCGCCAGCGAAAATACCAGTATTAGCACTGCGAACAATGAAGGCAAGCGCGATATTGAGGGAATGTTCATCGTATTTCCTTATTTTTAATGGCTTATCATGGTCGCCAACAGATGGGCTTCTTTATTGAAGCCCATCTCACGTCTTGCTTGGGATAGAAAATGGTTGTTATTGATGCCTTTTAGTTACCCCAATTTAACTATCAATAGTTTTGTCCAGAACACTTTTTGGTTTTGGTGTTGTAATTACCGCAACTAATGGGAGCCGTCCAATCGGCAATAATGGGTTTACTTTCTGGTAAGAAATCAGACCAAGCATCACCATCAACTACTTTATTGGTTTGCCAAACCGTGACAAATTGACCGTCATCCTGAATTTCGCCAATCAACACCGGTTTGCTGATGTGATGGTTAGGCAACATTTTTGATACGCCGCCGGTCAGGTTAGGAAATTCCACGCCGATAATCGCTTTTTGTACCGCTTCAGGATCCGTCGTACCGGCCTTCTCCACCGCTTTCACCCACATATTAAAGCCGATGTAATGCGCTTCCATTGGGTCGTTGGTGACGCGTTTTGGATTTTTGATATAGTCTTTCCATTGCTTGATGAAGGCCGCATTTTTGGTGGTATCGACACTCATAAAATAGTTCCAAGCCGCCAAATGTCCAACCAGTGGCTTGGTATCAATCCCTGATAATTCCTCTTCACCTACTGAGAAAGCGACGACGGGAATGTTTTCAGCTGATACGCCTTGGTTGCCTAACTCTTTGTAGAACGGTACGTTGGCATCACCATTAATCGTTGAAACAACAGCGGTTTTCTTACCTGTCGAGCCGAATTTTTTGATGTCAGCCACAATACTTTGCCAATCGGAATGACCGAATGGCGTGTAGTTAATCATGATGTCTTTCTTGTTGACCTTTTTAGATTTTAGATAAGCTTCCAAGATTTTGTTGGTGGTGCGGGGGTAAACATAATCGGTACCCGCCAATACCCAACGTTTTACACCTAAATCGTTCATTAAATAATCGACTGCCGGAATGGCTTGCTGGTTAGGGGCCGCACCCGTGTAAAAAACATTTTTCGATGATTCTTCACCCTCATATTGCACGGGATAGAATAAAACGCCATTCAGTTCTTCAATGACGGGTAATACTGATTTACGCGATACCGATGTCCAGCAACCAAAAATCGCCGATACTTTATCTTTAGTCAGTAATTCACGTGCCTTTTCTGCAAATAAAGGCCAGTTAGAGGCGGGATCAACGACGACGGCTTCCAGCTTCTTACCCAGTAAACCACCTTTTTTGTTCTGCTCGTCAATCAGCATCAGCATGGTGTCTTTGAGGGTGGTTTCACTGATCGCCATTGTGCCGGACAATGAATGCAATACGCCTACTTTAATGGTGTCTTCAGCATGAGCGGCGGTGAACATCAACGCCGAAACCGCAACGGTGACGGCGAGTTTTTTACAAACGTGTAAATAGTTTTTCATAATGGAGTTCCTTAAAGAATACGGTTTAGATTTGCCATTGGAAGCCAAGCGTCATACCGTTTAGATCGGCGGCAAGATAGCGTTGGTAGCTCAAAGAGACGCGCGCATTGTGACCGTCGATGATGTAGTTCACACCGCCTTCAAACACGTCATTGTCGGGGCTATAAATGGCCATGTTGTTGACATAACGACCATAAGGTTGGACTTTGCCGTAACCGACTTTTTCCGGAAATAAATACATCGCACTAATATCAAAAGCATTGCCTTGAAATAGACCAAAAGAGCCACTGCCAGCGGGGCCAGGTCCTGCCGGTACGGGCAGGGTGTTGCCATCAACCCCATAGTTTTTATATTCACCATTTAGCGTAACTACGCCTTTGTTCGGCAATACTTTTTCCATTAGCACATCGACTGAAGTGCCCCGAAAATTGCCTGGATTGGCTAATGTGCCCACACCTTGTTCTTGATAAATATTTGATGCCGCCACGGTGAAAATATCACCGCCGGTACCGTAATAAGTACCCGAGGTGTAATAGCCAGGATTTTTCTCAACTTCCCAAAAGTTATAAGCAACCCGTTGCGCAAAGAGAATATTGTCATCGTTATTGGCGCCGCCTCTTAAGCCACGGAAGAAACCGAAGGCATATTGCAAACGACCGTCTATTGCCGCGCCCCAGAAGGTTGCACCGTCATCACGTCCGTAAGAACCGGCCGAGGTGCCATCATTTTTGATCGTTAAGTTTTGGTCGGCGGGCTCAAAAGGTGTGCCGTTAGCAAATACGTTATAAATCGGGCTGTAAAATGGTCCGTTCATTTCTCGGCGTTCGGCGGGTACCAACATTCGGCCTACCCAAAGGTTGACATAGGGGTTGAACTCAAACTTGCCGATGGCATCCAGTACCCTGACTTCGCCGCCATTGCCGCAGGTTTGGCAATCGGTGTTGAATTCTACTTTGATGTATTTATGAATTTGTCCGTTGAGATATAAACGGATATTGTCGAGATTAAAATTATTACTGTAATCTGTCCCATTAGGCGCGGCGTTTTCATTAGCGGTAAAACTGCTCCGCAAACCGGCGCCAACACTTACCCATTTAGTATCATCAATCTTAAAGGTTGCCCCGGCGTGGGCGATTGATGAAGTGGTTGCCAATACCGCCAAGGTCAAGCCTGACCATAGCGGGTTATTGCGCCTGCTTGCCGGATACTCGATAGAATTGTTCATAGTAAGCCCTCTGTTAAGCTTGATTTAGGTCACACACCCGCTTTACTGGATGCAGCCAACTATTTGGCTGGAGGGATTATTAGTTGTTGGCAGATATTGCTCAATGCGTCATATAACTCATCAGTCATTTGACGTATAGCTATCAACCCGACTGTTTTCTACAGTGGCACATAAAATCTAAGGCGATAACAATGAGGATTTGCTTTATGAATGCGTACTGTTTAGCGAGGGTGAAAAAAGGATTATTTGTGGTACTTGCCGCTGGTTTATGGCTCGAAGCACAGGCTGAATTGATTGAAAAAATGCCTCTGGATAAGGCGTTAGTCACCCAGATTGCCGTTGAGTTAACCCAAGAGCAATTGGGCGCTTTTGCTCAAAGCGTTGCTATTGATCAATTAACTGACCGCGTCAGTAACCATCTTGCCCAATGGCATTACCCTATCAAAACCACTGCGATAGGTGATATTTCTCATCGCTTGACGGCGACAGTCGGCACAGTACAAACCGATGCAACACCGGTTGGTTTTTCATTTAGTCGTGGTAATTCTGACCCTAGAGCGGCTGCTTTCCAACAGGCGCAAGTGATACCGATAACATGCCAGATAATCAGTGTAAAACATCCTGATCAACAAGCCGCGTTTAACACCACGGTCAGTGCCAATGATTTTTTGCCAGATAAACAACCGATGTCTGCGACTTTAGAAAAATTAAGCGATGAAATTAGCACCGTCTGTTTCAATTTACTTACTGCGTTGGCGCTACCTACTTCTCCGTCATTAACTGAAACCGGAGACAACAAACTTAATAAACCTAGCTGGATGCCTAATGTCAGCATTGAAGTGAACAATGCCCCTGCGGTGACTACCGAATCGGCAACGGTCAATACACCAACGACTAGCTCAACTAAAGCGGATGTTGCTAACGCCGCTAAATCGGCAATCAGGTTGGAGAATGACACCGTCCGTAAACAAATCATCATTCATAATCAAGGCACGCCTCTCATTTTTGAAATGGGGCATCAACGACGATAAATTGATAGCCGCGAATTTTTTGATTGTCATAATAAGTCGCCTCAGCAACCAGCACTTGTCACGCGAGTCGATGCTAAGTAGCCACTCAAAAGTCTTTTAACAAAAAAGGCTGTTATTCGCTATTTTTGAATATCCTTTAATAACAATACGTTACATTAAATAGCGAAAAGCACATAAAATG
>CANNKH010000196.1 GCA_947504985.1 Methylococcaceae bacterium
CTAACGGTTAAGGAACATAAATCTGATCAAAGATGCCATTATCATCAAAATGATCTTTCTGCACGGCATCCCAACTGCCGAATTTGTCTTTTACCGTGAACAATTCCAACTTAGGGAACCGTGCTAGATCGGCAGGATCAGCGTATTTGGCTTCGGTTGGACGATAATAATTTTTGGCAGCCAATTTTTGACCAATAGGTGAATACAAATACTGTAAATAAGCGTCGGCCAAATCCTGTGTACCATGCTTTTTAACGACAGTATCAACTACCGCAACTGGTGTTTCAGCCAAAATACTGCTAGGTGGCGTCACGATTTCAACCTGTCCTTCACCCAATTCCTTTATCGCTAAAAACGCTTCATTTTCCCAAGTAATCAACACATCACCGATACCGCGTTGCAAGAAAGTGGTTGTTGCCCCGCGTGCTCCCGAATCTAGTACGGGCACATTTTTGTAAAGCTTTTTGATAAAGTCTTTGGCGGCCTCTTTACCACCATACTGTTTTTCAGCAAATGCCCATGCCGCAAGATAGTTATATCGCGCACCACCCGAGGTTTTAGGGTTTGGCGTTATCACCGACACGCCTTCTTTAACTAAATCATCCCAATTTTTGATGCCTTTGGGATTATCCTTGCGTACCAGAAAAACAATGGTCGAGGTATACGGTATGCTGTTATTAGGCAAACGGCTTTGCCAGTTTTTAGGCAATAACTTTGCTTTTTCAGCAATTTTGTCAATATCGTAAGTAATCGCGAGTGTCAGTACATCAGCATCCAAACCATCAATAACCGCTCTCGCCTGTTTACCAGCGCCGCCGTGGGATTGCTGAATAGTCACTGTTTCACCGGTTTTTTCTTTCCAGTATTTGATAAATTCTTTGTTGTACTCCTGATACAGTTCCCGCGTCGGATCGTAGGACACATTGAGTAAAGCCCTATCGGCTTGTGCGATGCCGTTTATTAAGAAACTTGCGGCTAACAACGCTATTTTTAATCCAGTTTTTGTAGTCATAATTTTTCTTTAAATTGATAGGGTTAAAATCGAATTACTAACTTTTCGCATCCGGTCTGATTTTTTCTTTCCGTTCAATTTGCACCACTTTGTGATCGTGGATAATAATTTCAACGGAGCCATACCTTATTCCTTGAAGCATTTGAGTTATTTGGCTGGCAATATTAGCGGTCTGCTGCATGTTTAACGTATTGCTTTCTTTATGAGCCATAGTCATGCCTCTGCATGTTGTTTAACACGTTGAGTATTTTCATTAATGCCAAGTCGTGAATGATATTAAATGAAGTTGTTTTGATAATGAAATGATATAAATAGATTCATATATCTTATTTTTAGATTAAAAGTCGCTTGCTAACCCTCTTGTCCAATCAAGATCATCAGCGTTCTATTTTTTAACGATTAAAAATTAGGTAAGTATTCAGCCCCCTCTTAGAAAAAGAGGGGTTAGGGGAGATTTAATGAGATTAATCCCCTCGACCCCCCTTTTTCAAAGGGGGATGTGAATACTTACAAAATTAGTTACCTTCATGCCGTTGCCCTTCCTCCTCATCGGCAAAGTCTGTTACCTTAAGATCTTCTAATTTAAATTGATAGGTCTCTACGGTGTTTTGAGTTTCTACACGACCTAAACCGGTCAAGGGTTCGATTTCCGCCACTTTGTCCCAAAAGCCCTTGTCCTGATATTTGCCTAATAGGGCGTGATTGGCTTCAAGCAGTTGTTGGTTTTTACCCTTACACTGTTTTATCCACTGCTCACGTTCCTTAACAACAACCACTAAATGTTGATTATCTGTCTGAATAAGCTTGGCCTGGGCTACTATTTCTTTAATTTTAAGATGCAAACCTTGCTGTTTCTCCCGCTCACTATTCAGTTGCGCTGCCATAACGCCATTGGCAGCACGCAGGGTTTCCGACTGCGCTTTATGTACTTGAATTTCAACTTGTAATGTCTCACGTTGTTTAGCCTCACTTTCAAGTTTTTTTATCTGTTCAAGCAATGCGGCTTTTTCGGTTTCTAGCGCTTGTTTTTCTTCCGTCAATTGCCGGACGACACCCTGCGCTTTTTTAAACGCCAACTGTCCAGCTGATTCCTGCTTGGGTGCGGCAATGCTTTGCCCGCTATGCAGCAAACAGGCGACTAGCAGCAAATAGCAGATTTTAGTGTCCTTAATCATGACGACCTCGTGTTATAAGCGCATATTCAAATCCACCGTGGCGGTATCGATGTCCAACGGTGGACCGTCGATACTTTCGGTGCTAAACCAACGGAACATCAGCCAAGTATTTTTGGCGAGACCATAATTGCCACCGATCATCCAGCCTTTGGCATCCGTGCCGCCTTGATGAAAAATGGTGTCGGTAAACGCATCGAGTACCGCATCACGCTGAATATAGCGGTAGGCGAATATCGCGCTCCAATCTTTAAAACGTTTGATTTCCTGATTGCCAACATCAAGTCGAACCTGAAAGGCATCGGTTCTGGCTTGATTAGCGCCGCCCAAATATCCCGGAAATTCACGCGCGATACGCGTCGCGGCGTAACCCAGATTTTTTGCATAATCCAGCGATAGCAGCGCGTGAGTCGGTGCGAAATCGGCAAAGTCGTACATCACCGTCGCGTTAAAGATTTTAAAATCAGAGGCCAGCCCAAAGCGGCAACCTTGACCTTGCAGACTTTGGCTATCGGTACACCGGCTGTTAAAACCGTCGTTGACATTGATTGGTACGATGGTGTTGCCTTTTTGCATGAACTGCGGCGCAGTCCAGTCGTATGTAAAACTGTCACGCGCATTAGCTTGGGCGCGAGTATTTTGATAATCGTAATAAGCCGCCGCGATTTTTAACCGTGAATCGTTATGCACTAGCCAATCAGCGCCAAGTTGTCCCCCAAACAGCCATTTATCGCTAGTTGAGAAATTAACTTCCTGAATAGGGAAAACGCCTAGCGTCATAAACAGCGAATCTGGCGTTTGCGGTCCCATTTGCACACCGAAACGGGCGTTAGCATCACCCGCCCGATAAGCCTTTACAACCGGATTATTTTGGTTCATGTGCCAGCGAAAAGTCCCTGCAAAACCTTCAAAGCTAAGATCAGGGCTATAAATCATTTCGGTAGACACCCAAGGATTAGCAATACGTCCACCGTAAAGACTAAACCAGTCATTGTTTTGGTTATCCCAAAAATCGTATTGGACAAACGCGCGGTCTATCGCGACATCAAAAGACTGCCCCGTATTGCCCAAGGTTTGGTTACTGGATACCGGACTGAACTGGTTAGTGGTAGATAACCGCAAGCCTGTTTTCAAGCCATCGGTAATTTTGGCATCAATCGCCAGCCGAAAGCGTTCGCGCAGCCGCAAACGATCTTTGGTGGTATTCAAATAAGCTTCGTTTAAATTTTGCGCCGCCAGCACACCGCCTTCACGGTTGATGTTCAGATAATCCAGATAGGCATTCTGCGTATTATTCGCGCCGAAAAAATCATCTTGCGCACGCAAGCGCATATCGCCGGAAATTTTAATATGACTAAGCCATTCAGGTAGTGCAGCAGGTACACCCCAATGTTCTTTTTTAGCGTCGGCTTTAACTTCTTTAACCACATTACTGGTTAAACCGGCAATGACTTCTTGGCGGATTTCTTCTTTGACAAATTCAGGGACGTAGGCAAAGCGTATGCTTTTAGGCGTTTTTGAGGTTGCGCTATCTGCCGCATTTACGGGTGTTTCCTCTGGCAGCTTAGCCGCTAACGTTGTTTCGGCTTTTGCGGCATTAACCAAGCTTTCGGCTTTTTTCTTATCCAACAGCCCTTGCTGCACGAAAATATCAATCAAATTGACCGTAGTATTTTTTAGATTGAGAAGATCGGCGCGTTCACCGGCAATTTCTTGCCTGAGCTTAAGCAATTCCGCTTTCTCATCCGCCATGACCGGCGCGACAAGTACGCTTACCAATAAGGCAGCCGAGGTTTTTTTGATCATCATGGTTAGTCTCTTTACGCTACTGTTTGAGTTTTTAATCGACATACGTTGCTATAGCTTCGATGTTATGCGTATCTTCAATGGTTGTGGCATGGTTTCCGGTGGTGGTTTGGATAGCGCAAAATGCAGTTCCGGCAACACCGCGCGTATCGCCTGATCGACATCGGGCTTACCGCTAGAGCCCACCAACTCGGCACGGCTAACACTACCATCGGCATTTACCCAGACCTGCAATTGCACGGTATAAGGCGTTTTACGCGCGGGACTGTCGATCAGCTTGTTTTGCAATGCTGCTTCGATACCCTGTTTGACTTGACCGCCATACCAAAGAATCGCACTGCCACCACTGCCGCCTAATAATCCGCGTCCACCTTTTTTGCCAAGTAAACCGAAGCCATCCGACCCCGCGCCACCCTCAGCATCAACGCCTAATTCCTCACCGGCGGGTTCTTCCGCATCTTCGGGAGCAGGTTCCGGTGCTTTTTCAGGTTCTGGTTCTGGCAATTTTTCCGGCTCAGGTTCAGGTTCTGGTGGCTTTTGCTCGGGAGGCGGTGGTGGTGGCGGAGGCGGTTGTATCATGGTGATCTGCTGCAACTGCTTTTTAGGCTGAGCCGGTTTCTGGAACCTGTCTTGCAGAACATACACCCCGACCGCAATAAGCAAGGTCAAACTAATACCGATTAGCAGCGGTAGATTACGTAGCCAGCGTTTATATCTGTCCATAAGGGTCAACTACTTAACCAGTTTTTGCGTCACCAGACCAAGCTGGCTAATTTCCAGCCGCGTGACAATATCCAGCACGTCAATCACCTTTTCGTATTGCACCGCCGCATCCGCTTTCACCACGACCGGCAAATCCGGTGTGGCGGCCTTGTATTGTCCCAAGCGTGTTTCCAAATCCGTCAACGAAATCGGATAAGTATCCAAGTACACCGTGCCGTCTTTGGTAATAGAAATAGCTTTGGTTTTAGGTTTTGATAATGACGGTGTGCTACTGGCTTTAGGCAAATTAACCGTGATGCCTTGCACCGTCGCCGTGGTCATGATGATGAAAATCAGTAATAACACATACGCCACATCCAGCATCGGCGTAATGTTAATATCGTCGTAAACCTTGCCTTCTTCGCCGACTTTCATGACGCTAGCTCCTGCTGTTTGATGGCAACACGTTCGGCAATAAGATTAATAAATTCCTCGGTAAAGAGGACATTCAAACCGTTATCACTTCGTTGACGATCAGCAACCCGTTTGGAAATCATCGCGAGAAACTCATCGGTAAAAACGTGCATATCGGCGGTGATGTCTTTAATTTGCGTCAGTAAATAGTTGTAGGCAAACAGTGCTGGAATAGCCACCGCAAGCCCGGCAACCGTCGCCGCCAGTGCGCCGGAAATCCCTGGTGCAATCGAGTTGATGTTGACATCACCGGTCGCAGCAATGACGGCAAAAGTAATCATAACGCCCATAACGGTACCTAATAGCCCCAGAAATGGCCCACCGGAAATGGCGATAGTCAACAACACCATATTCTTGTTGAGTTTTTGGGATTCGCGCACCACAGCGGCATCCAGACGCGTGCGTACCAGATTCAAGGCTTCCGGCGTTAATACCGTCATCCCGTCACTACCACCAAAATTAATCTTCAACTCATGCACACCGGCATGGTAAACATGGTAAATGGGTGAGCTTTGGAAATGATCATGTTTGCCAATAATAGAGGACAGAAATTCGGAGTCGCCAATGTCCTGCTCATCTTCACTCTCGTCACGATCCAGCGCATCCAGATTCGA
>CANNKH010000197.1 GCA_947504985.1 Methylococcaceae bacterium
AAATAGATACGGTATCTGGGCTGAATTCAAGATGAATCGTCATGGGAAAGCCTCCTGCCAACAAGGCATAATGCTAAACTAAAAATGTATGTCAACCTCTCTGGGGCAGCTTAGCATAAAGCTCAATTTACGACCGCACTAAGTATACTTCGCCTGCTGTTGGGGCATCGGGCCAAGAACCCACCGAAGCGACTCAGGCTATTGCAGCCTGAGCGCCTTAGGAATTACCGTTCTTTAGGGCGGCGAGGATGTCAAATCAAAAAATACTCAACCCCTGTTGCATTCTCAATAACCCGTGTTAGCTTTTGAGATAATCCCAAAAAGAATCCGAGGTTTCTATGTTTTCTAAAATGAATGCACTCATCTTGCTGGTTTTCCTGCCAGCCTGCGCTCACGTCCAAACCGGCATGATTGACCAGGCCTTGCAGCCATTGGCACCCAATATAGTTGTTGTTAGCCAACCGGTCGGCAAAGGCTATTATGCGGTTGTCGAAAAGATTGATGGCCGGTGGCACCTTGTTTCATCTCTGCAGACGCAACCTATTACCAACCGTGACAACGATCAGCAGGAAATATTATTCGTTAACCGCAACTTACGCAGTATTGCGCCAAGTTTCGATCCGCGAGTAAATACAGGGGAATCAACCGAATGCACCCCATACATCCAAGACAACAGAGTTTATGGGTTGTGCTACAGCTACTTTGGAACATCCGATATTGGAACAAGCATTGGCAGAAATATCGTTTCTTGCGCCCTTACGTTATGCCTGGCAGCCGGAACTCGGGAAATCTTGGATCACGAAAAAGTCCAGGAAGTTGTGATTGAAAGCGACTTGATCAATGTCGTCAAAAAAAGAATTGCCGCTGAAGACCGTAGCGACTATTTGGCGATGTTTTCAAATGCGTTAAAGAGTAATGATGCAGGTCAACTGGAGGCGTTCATTGGTCGTTACCGGAATAATGATCCGAATGGTTTGGTCCCACAAGCCGTGGACAGGATTAGGACGATTAAAGAAACCGATGCCATGTATTCCAAGCTTACGAGCGAAATAGATCATGCAAAGGAAAAACCTAATAAGTGACTTACTCCCACCACTAAGCCCATTCAATCAGCGTACCAAGCCTTTCGTATTTCAATCGCCCACCGCTCGATTTGGTCGATGTCGGGTTCATCCCGTAATTGACTGGCAGAAAAACTTTCATCAATTTGCTTCAGTTCCTGATCGGCTTTAGCCATTAATTCCTCATAAACAAAATGACCGGATTTAATCTCCAGCAATTCTTCCCGATCCGGACGACGCACCAACGGCTGGCCTGTCTCAGCAATTTCTTTAGCCATCCGCAACAATCGAAAGGTATGCATCATATTTTTAGCGTCGTAACCGCCGCCATGCTCCAGGGTACCTTGGTAACGTTCCTGGTTTCGTAACTGTTCCCAGTTCCGGTATTCATGATAATCGCGCAAGCGCCGGGAAAACTCTTCCTTGTTGAATACCAGCCAAGCTCTTGGTTGCATTCCTTTCGGAATCGAAGATAAACACACATCTTGCGATGGTTGTAACGGCCCCTGAATGGCGTCCGAACGAAACAATCCTTTAAAACGGGTTTCGGCATTATCGCAATCATCGGCATAAAACAGCGCGTAACCATCACGCACATGCGGCAATGCCGTCAATCCACAATGATCGGCGACCATTTGATGTCCGGCAAGCCATTCCTCAGCAGGAATCGTTTGGCTTCCTTCGACAATTCGGCAACAATCAATTGGGCGTGGCAGAACATCGGCCACAGGATTGAAAATCTTTTTATTCAAGCCTTTGGCTCGCTTTACCTGACTTAATGCGTAACCGGCAAAGCTGTCCCTGCATAAGCGCGACAAGATAAATTCAGGCTTGATTTGTTCCATCAATGGATGCTGATAAACAATTGTGTCCTTGGGCGCAAACAGCAGCTCGATACTGGATGGATTGTTCTTAGCTAACAATTTGAGATATTTGCCCAACTCAAAATACACATGATCATTGCGTTCACTGCTGACTTGCTCGATAGTGCTAAACCCGAAATACAGATCCTGCGGCAATATAAACACGCCGCGCATGTCCGTGTCGGATTCCGGAGTATCCAAACCATAGGCTCGACTGCCACTCACCGTTTCCAGTAAGATTAGATTTTGCTGTTTAAGATCTGCTATGCTCAAATTCATAGGGTTTAAATTGTGTGATTCTTTGCCGATAGGCCGGTACTTACAAACCAAGACACTGTTGAAACAACCTGTCCAAATTGGCCGTATCGCCATTTCCTGTCGGCAACATTTTTGCCGATCCTTGCAGGCGAGTCAGTTCAGTCGTCAAAAAGTCATCAATCATGGCAATACGGGCAATTGGAATCTGCTCATCAATATGCTGTTTACGTTCCTGTAAATCGACTATGCAGCATTTGATTTCAGGTTGATCATCCAGCAACTGCAACAGCAAGGCTAATTCCATCGGTGGAATCGTATGATAACGCTCTATCCAGGAAGCCGCTAATAAAGGCCTGAGCATATAGAAATATTTTTTGATTTTTACACTTGGGCCGTTTAACGCCTGATTCATGGTATTGCGACATAAAGACAGATAATGATGGCATGCCGCAATCGGCGAATAAAAAGAATCAAATACACTACGTAATTCTCGAAACTGCTGAGTTTGTTCAGCTTGGTAGCGAACGGGTGATTGAAGCCATTCCCAAATGACGGGATTTGATTTGCGCAGCAAGCGCAATGTTTTGCGCAGATCCCAGCCACCTAAATCCAGCAAGCCAGCGGAACTATCTTCTAGCGGTAAGTCAATCACATCCCGATCTTCTTCCAGTGTCAAATACCAGTTCCAAGGATGCACATAAACAAATCGCACATCGTAATCACTATCCGGTGATGGAAAACCCCAAGCCCGACTGCCAGATTCGCAGGCATAGATGATTTTAATTTGATGCTCGTTGGCAACTGATGCCAAACGTGTTTCGATCAGGGTTCGCGCTTCGGGGGTTATTATTTCGTTTATCGACATAAGCTTGTAATTGTTTTTGGGATTTCATCCGTACCTGAGTTATTGCCGAAAAATTTGCCGTTTATCTTCATGTTTGTATGTTTTTTGTTCTGAACAAGGATGCCAAGTCCAACCGCTTGGTGACTGCAAAACTATGTAAAACTTTTTTATTGAGGGCTGGCCGAAACTCCTGTGAAATCGAATCATAGTTATAATGCGATATTATTTTTAGCTTTTTATGTAGCTACCGGTTAGCTTTACGATATTTTTTCGAATATAAATATATGAACGTCGACTTTGTCGAAAGCTGACTGTCCAAACCGGCAGCCAATGAACATTTTATGTAGGGTAACGAATTAGAAGCCATATGATTGATAATCCTAAGCAAGTAACAACGTTAATGCAGAAATTGAAATCGCATCTGCCCATTCCGGCTAAGGCAACGGACACGCTTATACGTAATCTGCGTACCAACTCAATAAATCTTTCAGCCAATACAGGTATAGAAATTAAGGATGTGATGTATATGGGTGATGAAGGGGGCATTTGTTGTGCCCTAAGGGTTATAGATCAAGAAGAAGTCGCTGTTGTAGTGTCAATAACCAATCTCCGTTTACCAAATACACACCCGCTTTCGCCAGACGTTCGTGCCTACCAAACCTTACGAACGAAGAAATTGGCCAGAATTCGTTGAGAATCAATTTTCCGGGCGGCTGGTGCTTCCTGCTTTCGCCACTCCAGTTTTTAGCCTGAGCTTATAAAAGGTCTAAAATTTAGATCAAAGGGCCGTCCACCCTGTCAATTAGGTATGGTATTGAACTAACTTAAGCAATGGATGTGCCGACGAGAGAAGGCGCATCAAACTTGATATCGGTGAGCTGGATATGAATTGCACAAGTTAAAAAAACAACTTCAGACTGTGGACATTGGAAAATTTTAAGCCATTTTAGATTTACCATCATTCAAGTAATAACTAAAAGTAAGACATGAGAAAAATAGCCACCAAAGTGTTAAAACAAATAAACAAGGCCAATGCCAGAAAAGTGATTGATCTCAATGAGTATCGACAGCAGAAAAAAGCAACAGAAGACCTGTACAATCAAATAACCACGACAGAAAAAGCCATTAAAACGGGACATGATCCCTTACATGCTGTTTATATTCATACCCAAAACTTACTATCGATACTGGTAGAATCCTTACAAGCTATTCCTGAACCGGCCTTGAGTCGTTTGTTCAATACCGTTGCAGCGGCTGATGATGCCTATGTTCCAAGCAGTCCTCCCATGAGTCCCCTCACGAAAAGTTATTTTAATTGCTGGCTATTGTTTGATATTACTGCTGGATTAAACAAAGAAACTCTCACGACAATTATCATCGATCTGGCAAATCAGTTGGGTTTACACAAAGACATGTTAGAAGTCATGCAGACGATGCAAGACTCTCGAATGGGCATTTATGAATTTATGGGACGAAAAGGTAACAAAATTTTATTAAGAGAGCTAACAGGCAATGCTGTCATTCCCTGTATCTGCCCAGCGGGTTACCTGGGAAAACAGCAAGGTGAACTGTGGTTTGTAAGAATTCTGCCGCCTGTCTTAGCGCCATTTGATTACAGTGTTATCTTCACTACACCCTATGTATTGCTTAGCCCCGATAAGAATAGCTGGGAAGCGTATCTTAACCGCACGATTAGTGATAAGAAAACCAAGACAACGGCAAACTCTCTGGAAAATTTGATGAAACAGGGCTTGTCCAATAATTATTGGAATGAATATATCTTCCAGGCCTATGTTAATCACAAACCTGACGTTATTTATCTTCAAGGTTTGCCTGATGTCAGTTCATCCAGACCTCATCACACCGATGTGCCCAAGTTTGCATCACTATTACCGGATACCCATTTATCATGAGCAAATAGCTTTAACCGGCCGTCGATGAACACTATTACTGAGGTTTTGACAGGCATTGTCAGCAGGGTGACTTATCACAACCCCACGACGGGCTGGTCTGTCCTGCGTGTTCAGCCCTTTCAGTCGCCACAACAACAAGAAACCGTCACGGTTCATCAAACTAAAGTCTTTGCCGGCGCCACCATGGAGTTTCGTGGCGCCTGGACCATTGATCATAAATACGGCCGACAATTCAAAGCCACCGAAGCGATTGAAAAGAAGCCTGCAACAACGGCCTCTATTGAAAAATATCTCGGTTCCGGCCTCATTAAGGGGGTGGGTCCGCAAACTGCAAAACAGATTGTTAAGTATTTCCAGAAAGAGACCTTGGATATCTTTGAAAATGAGATACATCGCTTAACTGAAGTCCCCGGCATCGCCAAAAAGAAACTAAAAATAATTGAGCAGGCATGGACTGAGCACCGTGCGATCAGAGAAGTGATGATGTTTCTTCAAGGCCATGGCATCAGCACCCTGTTTGCAGTGCGCATTTATAAGGAATATGGCGATAAAGCGATAGCGATGGTCACAGAAGATCCCTATCGGCTGGCGAATGATATTTATGGGATTGGCTTTTTCTCCGCGGATAAAGTGGCGCTGAGTATAGGCTTG
>CANNKH010000198.1 GCA_947504985.1 Methylococcaceae bacterium
CCACCATTGCCAAAACTGCTGTCTAACGTGCCCGTGCTGGTGTAGCGAGCCAACATAACATCAGGATTACTTGATAAGCTATTAGCTTGTCCCACCACTAATAGCTTGCCATCTGCTAACTGGGTGAAGTTTTTACCGGCATTTTCAAAACCGAAATCCACATTTAGCACCCCAAAATTACCGAAGCTGTCATCCAGGCTGCTGTCAGCATTGTAGCGTGCCAGCGTAAAATTGCCGGGTAAACCAAAGTTGTTGTAATAACTGGTTAAAACCTGACCGGCATTAGTCAGATTAAAGTTATAACCTCTACCACTACCACCACTAAAATCTTTGGTTAATAAACCATCGTCGCTAAACGTAGGATCTAAAGCGCCAGTAGAGGAATAGCGTGCCATAGCAAAGCTGAAATAACTGGTGCCCGCCGTCAGAATTTTGCCATCAGGTAAAACCGTAACACTGTAACCATAATCGCTACTACCTAAATCAGTCAGAATGATGCCGTTGATTGTTGTCATGTTGATATCCTCTTTAAAGTGCAGGGTGAATCGTTATTTCGATTTTTAAACTGTTCAGCTTGTTCCTCAGACTGACTTTTCTGCTTAGGACTTAAATCACCACAAAATCCGCATTGGTTATACTCAAATTTGTGCCCAGCAACGCAACTTGCACCCCTTGACCAGTACCGCTACCATCCGAGTCATACGTCACCGCGCCAGTTGCCGGATTATAAATCACATAATCATTGGGATTATGTGCAGCTTCCCCTTTATAAAACAAGCTGGCATTTAATACGCCGGTCACTGTCAATTTAGTAAAAATCTGATTTTCTAATTTGATGGTGTCATCGACCGGTTTAAAGTCAGTGATATTATCGACATTCGACTTAATCGCCGCATTAAACAAAAAGCTATCTTTACCTGCGCCACCCGTTAAATCGTCGTTGTCAGAGCCGCCATTTAAAGCTGTAAGGCGGATTCGCCGATAGGCAATCCGCCACAATTCACATCGACATGACCGAATGGCCTATCATTACCCTGCTTTTCAATGCTGATCCAGCGCGTCCAATTCGCCAAGTTCCAAGCCGGTTGCCTGAGCTATTTTTTCCCTTTCAATTTTCATGTCCATCAATTGCTTGGCAATCAATATGGCTTTTTTCCGCTCACCAGCCGCGATGCCTCTTTCCATACCCTTTTCCATGCCTTTTTCCATACCTTTTTTTTCCCCAATCAAAAAACTGGGTAATTTTTCTATTTCGATTTGTAACATTTCAAACTCCTGCTGTATATCAAGGTTTATATTGCGGTTGCTAGACAGGATTTCCAGCATACCCAGACATTCTCTTAACCGTTTGCTGTCGTTTTGTGTCAATGCTTTTAGTTTGGTGAGTATTTCGTGAATGACGGCTTTGCTGTCTCGGTCTTTAATATCACACAACACGGCCATGACGATAGCGTCCGGGCTGTTTTGATTGATGAAGAAATGATAATCCATCGTGTGCATGTCAATCACGTTATAGCGATACTGTAATTGCGTGGTGTGTATGTTATCGGGCATCGCCAAGGCGGCTTTGCCGATGTAAAGCAAGTATTGAACGACATCTTCGCCTGGGTGTGTGATGCGTAGGTCGCTAAGATAACGCAGCATTCTGTCGGGCATATCGCTTTGGTTCTGATTTTGGATTTCAATGTGCAGGATAAACGCCTGGTTTGCGCTGTCCTTAACACGGGCGCACAAATCGGCTCGACGGTCTTCGATGCGTTGTTGCTCGGTTTCGATGAGTTCAACCGAGGTTAAGTCCAGTTTAAAGATCGTGGTGGCGACATCAACTAGGATGCGTTTGAAAATCTGTTTGGAGATGATGTCTTTTTGTCCCATCGATATCTCTTTTTTATTTATTGGGTAATCGTATACTGGCTTCGACTCCGCTAAGCCAACGACCTAAGCAGGACGTCCTAATGGTGCGGGATTGTATAGCAACAACCTGATACCTCATAAGGAATTTCTACCCCTATAAACCGACTTTTTCCTGTTTCTCAGTCAATACTTACCTATGATTTAGGAAGGTTCTTTTCATAATGTCTCGAATTGTTAGCGATAAACGGCAATAGCACCGGTCTGTCCACATCTATTTCAATAATCCATGCTTCACTGTATTATTCCAGCCAACAATTAAATAGCGGACACTTACACTATGCCTACTCCCCCCAATATTTCTTGGAAAAATTATCTTACGCTCTGCAAACCCAACGTCGTACTGGAAATGCTGTTTACCGCCGTTGTCGGCATGTTGCTGGCTGTGCCAGGGTTGCCGCCAATAGCAACGGTGGTGTATAGCACCTTGGGGATTGCTTTAGCGGCATCTTCTGCGGCGGCGATTAATCATTTCATCGATAGAAAAGCCGATGCGCAAATGTCGCGTACAGAAAACCGTCCGTTGCCCAAAGGTACACTAACAGCGATGAATGTGATGGTGTTTGCCGTTATCTTAGGCATCAGTTCAATGTTGCTGTTGATTGTTATGGTCAACACCTTAACGGCAATACTGACGTTTTTATCGTTATTCGGTTATGCCGTGGTTTATACGCTTTATCTTAAACGCGCCACGCCACAGAATATTGTTATCGGTGGTGCTTTCGGCGCCACCCCGCCATTGCTCGGCTGGTGCGCGATGACCAATACGATACATCCTTACGCCTTGCTGTTGGTGCTGATTATTTTTGTCTGGACACCGCCGCATTTCTGGGCACTGGCAATTGCTCGACGCGAAGAATATGCAAAAGTAAACATCCCCATGCTGCCAGTAACGCATGGCGTTGAATTTACCCGTTTGCAGATATTGCTATACACCATCCTGTTATTAATAGTGACCTTGTTGCCTTATTTAACCGGTATGAGCGGATTGATTTATTTAGGTGTTGCGCTGCCTTTGGGGTTGATATTTATTTATCTCGCCGCGTTGATGATGCGCACTAAAGATAACAAAACCGCAATGAGAACTTTTGGTTATTCTATTGTTTATATTACGGTATTGTTTGCGGCACTGTTAATCGACCATTATTTTATGCTGACCTTATGAAACTAACCCATCACGAACAAACCCCGCACCAAGAACATCCTTTTGCAGAATATGTGCGGATATTAGGCAAAGGTAAAAAAGGCTCAAGACCGCTAACCCAAGAGGAAGCCTATCGTGCGCTGAGTATGATTCTGGCTGATGAAGTATTACCGGTGCAATTAGGTGCTTTTTTAATGTTGATGCGGGTTAAGGAAGAAACGGCAGAAGAGTTAGCCGGTTTCGTGCAAGCGGCGCGGGCTTCTTTTAATATCGCTGATGACGGACTGGTTAATCTGGATTGGTCCTCTTATGCGGGAAAACGTCGCCATTTACCGTGGTTTTTACTCTCGGCGTTACTACTGGCTGAAAATGGCATGACTGTTTTTATGCACGGCGCCAGCGGACATTCGGCAGGCAGGTTGTATACCGAAAATGTGTTGGCGTATTTGGGTTTAACGGCGGCAAGTTCAATCACTGAAGCCAAACAACAGCTAAAAGCACAGCATTTCAGCTATCTTTCCCTAGAACATTTCTGCCCAAAACTGCATGAGATTATCGAAATGCGCCCCATACTGGGTTTACGCTCACCGGTACACACGCTGGTTCGCCTATTAAACCCATTTAATGCGAGCTGTAGTATTCAGGGCATATTCCATCCCAGTTATCGCCAAGTGCATCAACATGCCGCCGCCTTATTAAACCAGCCACACATGGCGGTATTAAAAGGAGAAGGGGGCGAGACCGAACGCAATCCAGATATGGAATGCCTGGTGCAAAGTGTTCATCTCGGTGCCTTATCTGATGAAAACTGGCCGGCACTCTTTCCACGCCGCCATGTTAAATCGGAACAACTTGATCCAGCGCAATTGGCGCAAATCTGGCGCGGAGAGTATGAAGATGAATTTGCTCAAGCCGCGATTATTGGTACGACCGCCATTGCGCTTAAATTACTAGGCAAAGTGGAAACCCAAGCACATGCCCATGAACTGGCGATGGTTTACTGGCTGGATCGTGATAAACAAAAATACGCCACCGCATGATAAATAATATCGACCACTTATTTAAGCAAATCAGCCACGGCGTTTATGTTATTGGTGTCACTAACGGTGAAAAAGCAAATGCGTTTACCGCCGCGTGGGTCATGCAGGTTTCTTTTAAACCCCCGTTATTGGCCATCAGCATCAATCCCGAACATTATTCTTACCAACTCATGCAGGCTGGCGGTGTTTGTAGCGTGAATGTGCTGGGACAAGATCAATTTAACGTTGCCGAACATTTCGGGCGTTCCCATCAAGATAAAATGGCGGGCTTTGAATGGCAAAAAGCGACAACCGGTGCGCCTATTTTAGCTTCAAGTCTGGCGTACTTTGATTGCAAAATTAGTCATTACACCGATGCTGGCGACCATAACATTGCGATTTGCCAAGTGTTGGCCGCCGCAACGCTCAATCAGGGAAAACCGCTGCTATACCATCAAACCGGCGATATGGACGGCGGAAATCAGCTTTATTAGTATTGTGATTATGTCGTCTTAATGCACTGTAAACTTTTTAACATGCTGAGACTAAACCAAAAATGCTACACAGTTCACTTTTATTAAAAAGTTACCATTAAATATGGATACCTTTTTTTAAGCTAATGTCTCATTGATGACAATGGAATATCGGCAAAGAAAGCACAAGCATGAAGCATTGATGACAGGACGGTATAAAAATGAGTGATGCGTTACTCATTTCGGTTACCTTTTTATAAAGTCAGCGCGATTAATGCCGATAAACCAACCATAGTTAGTTAGCACTGCACAACAACGCCGATCTACCCGTTGGAAACAAGGTGGATTGCAAACCGGACGATATGACTGAGGGAGACTCAGAGAACTTGAGAGATTAATACCAATAACGATTGGACATAATTTAATAATACCGGCTTGCTTCTTTTAAAAACTCACTATTTTTTAAGGGGGGTGAGAACAATGAAAAAGGTTATCAAACACTTCAGTAAAACCTTCGACGAAATCAGGTTCTACGGATACTTCGGATTAGTGGTAGTGATTACCGCTTTCTCCACTATCATTTTTGGTTAATTCATAACGGCGCGGCGGGTTGAATTGACACCCAACTCGTTGCGCCTCAGCATCAACGGTGGCTTGCTGTCGCGAAACCACCCTACGGTCTTAAATCACCACAAAATCGGCATTGGTTAGGGTGAGATTAACGCCCAACATCGCAAGCTGTACGCCTTGACCGATACCGCTGCCATCCGAATCATAGGTCACTGCGCCCGTGCTCGGGTTATAGATAACATAATCATTGGGATCAAGTGCGTTAGCGCCGTTAACAAATTGACTAACATTCAACACGCCCGTCACTGTCAATTTAGTAAAAATCTGATTTTCCAGCTTGATCGTGTCATCGACCGGTTTAAAATCGGTGATGTTATCGACATTCGACTTAAGCGCCGCATTAAACAAAAAGCTGTCTTTGCCCGCACCACCGTTTAACGCATCATTACCCGCGCCGCCGACTAAG
>CANNKH010000199.1 GCA_947504985.1 Methylococcaceae bacterium
GACACGGAGAAAATGATGAGAACCACAATTGTGCTAGATGATGATTTACTGGAAAAAGCGCAAGCCTTGACCAACGTGCGGGAAAAATCCAGTCTGATAAAAGAAGCCTTAAAAGCACTAATAGAACGTGAAAGTGCCAAGCGCTTAGCGAGTCTAGGTGGCAGCGAGCCACAATTGATAGCTATTCCTCGCCGACAAACGGGTATTGATCATTTAAGACAGTAGATTTCTAGTTAGTGTCAATTGTCGTTGATAACGCACCGGATGATTGAGCTTCTTAACATGTTCATCGGCAGTAGCCCGCTTAAGCCACTCAGCAACCTGTGACTTATGCAATTGGGTTTGAGTAATAATTTCTGCTGCTGTTAAAGGGTTTTTTGTAAGTCGAAGTAACTCTTTGAGAAATAAATGATAAAAATCTACTTCTTCTTTAACTTGTTGCATGACATCTGAATCACTATCGGAATTAGTTAACTTGGGTTCTGGCTCAATGTCCAAAACATACTGCAATTCCGCACTTGTGATTTTTAAAGTCAGGGGCTCCACTTCACCAATAACATCTGAGAAGATATCCGGTTGGTCGTCAGTCTGCGAAAACAAGTCATTTTGGTTTTCTGAAGTATTAACAGTATTTAATGAAGTTATTTCAGTAAGCGAAGATAGTTCAAGTTGTTCAATATTTTCAGCGCACCAATAACCACCTTTATTAACTAACAAACTATTAGCGGCAGAGGTGTCCTTGGTCGGCTTCACCCATAGCGGTACCCATTTTTTTTTCAGGTTCTCTTCTGCACCATTAATGGTTCCCCCCTTTTTGCCAGAATGAACGACTAGCGAAACATTTGCCAAGCAATAAATATATTTGTTTCGTGCCATAGCATTACCAGCATTAAAGCCCGCTTCTGGGTAAAACGGTGATACCAATACCAAGTTGCCATCCATTAACCCTTTACGCCATTTTGAGGCCGTCGCCGCTTTCAGCAGGCTATCTGCCATCACGCCAATCACATTACCTCCGACATTCATCGCAGCGAGCATAGCTGTTTCATCCACGCCTCTCGCGCCACCAGAAATAATACCAGTCCCGCAAGTAGCAGCTTTAGCTCCAAGCTCATGCGTGAACTTCAAATCCTCATCACAAGCATTTCTAGAACCAACAACGGCGATTCCGCCTGTATTTAACAATTCTTTGTTGCCACATCCGAATAACACAGGAGGTGCATCGGTCTTTAAGCGTGACTTCAAGCGCTTCGGGTATACAGCATCGGAGCGGGTTACCACCCATAAACCCGCGCGTTGCCACTTTTCTACGGCAAGGGCCAAACTATGTCCTCGCTCGAGTAACGCTAGTAGGCGCTCAGTAGTAACTTTACTGTCGTGCCAGCCTTCCAAAAGCTCGCGTGGCTGCCCAAATAGCAAATCGGCAGGGGTATTGCCCTTATTTTTTAGCCACAGTGCAAATCGCCCCCACTCAGTGTTAGTTAGCGGTTTTTCCGCATCTACTTGGGACTTACTAAAATAACTGGTTAGCAGCAATGTGGCTTGTGCAGTTGGTGATAAATCCATCAGTCATTCACCGAAGAGGAGGCTAGGGCAACAGGAAACACATCACCGCTGCCTGCCTGTTGTAACAACGCCGCGATCACTGTCAATGTCCAGCGTGAATCAACAATATCGTCAACTAGCAATACGGCTTCATTCGGGACAGGTTTATGAATGGCAAAGACCCCATCCAAATTGTGACATTGGTGAAAACTGTTTTGCTGGCTCTTTTGTGGTTGATTGGTTTTGGCTTTGGTCACTGCGTTAAGAAACGGAATACCGAGTTTGGTAGCTAATCGCCGGGCAAAATCTGGTACTAACTTCGGGTGATTTATAGACGGCACGCAACATATCCAGGTTGGATAAGGATCAGGTTGCCAGCGCTCACTAATCATCTCGGCTACGGCATCTACCAATTCGTCACGGAAATGGTTATTGTGCTTATCATCGGCAATTAGGTTACCCCAGCCAGCGTCGCCCCAGCGAGACAGCACGCGTCCTTCTTGAGTCGCTAAACTCCCTAATCTGCGTGGGAACTTGTATATCGGAAATGCTCTAGCTGCTTCTGCATTTGATTGTGAAATTTGTTTACGGGACTCTATGGGAATTTCTGCATGTTTCAAAAAACTGGCCGCATTGTGGGTACGAATGGAATCAACAACGACTTCCAAGACTGGCAGACCCAAGCATGACGCGCACTTGCCGCAATCTCTAACATTGGCATCATCTAACGCTTTTAGTAAGTAGCTCATCAAACAACCTTTATGCGTAAGGTACTGCTGGATTTCATCCCATTCCTGCTCTCGCTGTTGGGTAAGGTGGGCAATTCGTTGCTGATCCATCACGAAAGGCATCGGCGTTCTACGCCACTGGCTTTCTAGTTTGATGATCGGTGCGGGACTCTCAACACTTAGCAGTTTGAGCACTTTTTCGATTTGTCCATGGCGAAGATTAGTCCGTTCTTCAATTCCACTAATGCTTAGGCCATCGGCCTGTTCTAGGATATCAAGAATTTCATTTACTTGTTCTTCGGAAGGAAAGGCGGAATGGCGGAAAAACTCATGAATATCATGATCTTCCTTGCCAGACATTAGAATACCCATAGCATTTTCAATCCCACGACCTGCACGTCCCACTTGCTGATAATAAGCCACAATCGAGCCAGGTGCCTGATAGTGAATCACAAAACCTAAATCTGGCTTGTCATAACCCATGCCTAAAGCGGTAGTGGCAACCAACACCTTCATCTGGTTATTCAGCAACAAATCCTCCAGATGCTGGCGGTAAACATTGCTGTTGTCGAAGCCTACCGCCTCAATACTGCCGTGGTAGGCCTTGGCATCAATTCCATTTTTCACTAACCATTCAGCTACTTGCTCGGCATCACGCGTGGTAAGTGTATAAATAATGCCTGTGCCGGGTAATTGTGGAATAGTTTGCGCCAACCAAGCCAAACGCGATGCCTGATCGGGCAACACAATATTTTGCAGCGCCAAACTTTCACGAATCAGCGTCCCTCTTTGGATTTGAATATCGCCCAGCTGAGTTTGAATATCCAGAATAACTCGGTTATTGGCTGTAGCTGTGGTATCCAGAACCGGGGTATTGGCCGGTAACTGGCGCAGAATATTCACGATACGACGGTAGTCGGGCCTAAAGTCATGACCCCAGTCGGAAATACAGTGCGCCTCGTCAATCACCATTAAAGCAATACGATGAGCAATTGGTTGCAACACTTTTTCTACGAATTGATCATTCGCCAAGCGTTCGGGGGAAATTAGAAGACAGTCTACCTGATTGTTCAAAATACGCTGAGTAACGGACTGCCAATCCTCTCGATTAGTCGAATTCATGGTTTCCGCCTCAATGCCTAAACGCTGCGCCGACTCAATTTGATTGCGCATTAGTGCAAGTAAAGGTGACACGATAATGGTAGAGCCCATGCCTCGATCACGAAAAATTTTGGTACTGATAAAATACACTGAGCTTTTGCCCCAACCGGTGCGCTGCACCACCAACAGTTTTTGCCGTTGGTTAACCAAGGCATCAATCGCTTCCCATTGACCTTCACGGAACTGAACAGAAGGGTTGGCTAAGGCGGTTTTTAAGAGATGTTCAGCACTTGCTTGGTTCATGGCGTTAATAGTCCTCTTGATATTAAATGGCAAGCTCGCCAGTGCTGAAAAAGTACAAAGAATTCAATATGAATGATTTGGAATCCGTAACTTCTCATTAGTTGCAGGTGGATTATAAATCAAAGAATTATATAGCTCAAAAATCCGTAAAAACTGATACTAAGCGATATTATCAATATTAATTCTTCGTAAGTAATTGAAAAATAAGCTTACCTTTGACTAATGAGGAGTTACTTTATCTTTCAATATTACCTCAGATTATCCTTTAAAAACTTGAACATCGAGTACTAGAGAACTATAGGAGAAAATACTGACTCGTCATGAATATACTCTGGTTCGGGAAACAAGTCGTTCATCGTGTACTAAATGACAATAGCGGTAAATAGCACTTCCATAATTTCATGGCGAATTTTAACTTTATACAATATGGTGGGCAACTTCATCCAGATTGTGCTCCGTAACTTCTCATTTCCTTCTTTGATATTTAGGTTATTGGGCGACTTGATACTAAGGAATCGCTGAACAACTCGTGGATTCCCTGCTTAGCCGATAGATTCTACATGTTTTAAATTTCGGACACCATTTGGCCTACTGTTTCCGGCGGCTTGTCAGGTTTTCCGCCCACTTTGGGCGGATTTACCCCTAAGCGGCGACCAAAGGCCTCCTGAGCAGATACAGGTTGGCTAGTCCAACCAGCAACGCCCACGGCACGGCCTTTTCCATCTCCGCGAGGAACAGCTCACGGCGGGTCTGGCGTTTTTTTTGGTCGTAATCAAGGTCGGCGAAGCTGGTCTGGCGCATGGGCGGCTATCTGTTATGTGGATGGATGGGGCTATTATCTCATTTCAGGGGGAGTTGTTCAGCGATTCCCTAACATAAATTCCTTGCTGCACTACCTCAAATAAGAACCAATCCCATTGATAGGAATGCACCTTTTAATAGGTATATTTTTTTCTCGGAGAAATCAAAGTGAATACATTTCTCTATAAATACTAGCGTATTACACGCACAACTACTTATATCATATAAATTAAATTCTTAATTTATAGTAATAATAATTCATCATGAAAAAAATATTCTCTATATTTAATATCATGATAAAATAATCACATAATAATGACGAGAAAAGTATATGATGTTAATTGTCACGAAACAAGATTTGACCCGTATGCCTGCTGCATTGAGGGATCAATTGATGAGCTTTATGTTTGAAACTAAGCTGGATTTGGAAACAGAAAATCTCTGTAGTGAAGTTGGTTATGATGACTTTTACCAAACATTTTCAGCAATACCGCTTCTTGATCGAGAAATTGACCTCGAAAGCAGAATAAATATTGAGCCAGTTTTAAAAACAAAAACTGTTATTGATATTGACGAAGAACAAGTTGAGGCGCTATTAGCTAACTTAAGTGAAAAAAGTATCGAGACCTTGAGGTTATTTGCTTCAGGTGAACCTGTGGTGGTAAATACGCTCGTTGGGGATGGATGCCCTTATGCTAGCTTTCTTGAATTGAAACGTAGCTTTGTCGGACCGGTAAATAGACGTCTACGAACAGTTACACAAAATCGTTCTGCGGCTTTATTTCGGAAAGCTGCGGGGGGCGAGCACGACATTAGAATTAGTGTTAAGCCTAGAACAGCAGAAGCAATACAAAATATCCTGATTGATACACAAATCATCGCTACAGAGGAATAACATATCATGCTAAATAAAGTAACACTGATTGGAAATCTGGGTGCCGATCCTGAAGTAAGATTAACGTCTAGGAGTGTGTCTGACTTATAACTCACTGAATAATAATAACTTCAGTTTTTGATAAATATTAAACTTGGTCATAGTTACATAGCTTAGATGTTAATTCTAACGAAACATATCTTCCGCTTATTTTTA
>CANNKH010000200.1 GCA_947504985.1 Methylococcaceae bacterium
ACAGGGCCAGGATGAAAACCGACGACCGTCACTGCCACATTAAAATCGGCAAGAATGACCTCGACCATACGCGACATCGCTTCCAAATCACTCTGTGAATAACCAACAACACGCGTCTCACGATTATCCAGTAAATCCAAACCGGGAAGTACACCTTTACTAGCATCGTAAGGAGAAATTTGTTTTTTTAGAGCTTGTTTACTGGGTTTATCCGATTTTTGTATTACGGCCTCAGAAACTTTTTGTTGAAATGTTTTTTTAACGACTTCGGCTGCTTTAGGTGCCTTAAATGGCGCTTGAACCGGTATTTGAATCGAAACTGCAGGACGCTGTTGCCAAAGTTTTGCAATAACTTGCCAACAATGATGACAGGCATTTGCGGTATATTTTCCGATGACATCAATTAAGGCCACCCAGGACAGTTCTGTAGCCAAGGTAATTCCAGCTAGCAACAATACAATTAAGAATAAGGTAGCTCCTGAATTACCTAATAAATTAAAAGCGGTTTCACCGGTTTCTTCACCTAAAATTCCCCCGGTATCACGAGGCAACTCAATACCAACCCGCAACATGTATAAGTGCAATAGGGCGGAGCCTGCCGTGATAAAGGCAATCATGCCCAATGCGCCGATAATCATTTTTTCCCTGTTAAGCTTTATTTGTTTATGCAACAAATAACTACGCCAAACAATAATGATGGGGAATAAATAAGCCGTTAAACCGAAAAAACTCAGGCTAATATCAGCAATCCAAGCGCCAATGACTCCGCAGGCATTGGTAACAGTAAGTGCTGTGCCGCTATGTGTCCAACCCGCATCTTCGATACTGAAAGTCACTAATGAAATTAACAGAAACAAAGCGCTGGCAAAAAAACTCAACACAGCAACTTCGCGTAAACCACGAAACGTTTTCTCTTCCATTACGGCTGACATATAAGATGACTCGATAATAATTAATATCAATAAAACATGATTATAGAGCAAACATCGTAGATTTTACATTAATAACGCTTGCAAAAAATTGGGGGATTTTGAACGATTTGTATCACTGTTATCACATAATAACATTTACGAAACAGCGTTTCGTCTGCATAATCCATAACATTATTTTTTTCTTGTAGGGATTTTTATGAACACACCTAAACACTGCCGACTTTTAATTTTAGGCTCTGGTCCAGCCGGCTACACCGCTGCTGTTTATGCGGCACGGGCGAATTTAAACCCAGTAATGATTACCGGTATGCAACAAGGTGGACAATTAACCACAACCACTGAAGTAGACAACTGGCCTGGTGATGTCGAAGGCTTGCAAGGGCCTGATCTAATGGAAAGAATGCGCAAACACGCCGAACGCTTTGACACCGAAATTATTTTTGACCATATCCACACCGCCGACTTATCTGCCCGCCCGTTTACTTTAACCGGTGATTCTGACGTTTATACCTGCGATGCGCTAATCATCGCAACCGGTGCATCCGCGCGGTATTTAGGGCTTGAATCTGAAGAAGCGTTCAAAGGCAAAGGCGTTTCTGCTTGCGCAACCTGCGATGGTTTCTTCTACAGAAACAAACCAATAGCGGTAATAGGCGGCGGTAATACCGCCGTTGAAGAAGCCCTGTATCTAGCCAATATTGCTTCGCATGTTACGGTTGTGCATCGCCGCGACAAATTCCGATCAGAAAAAATCTTGTCGGACAAGCTGATGGAAAAAGCTCAAAACGCTAATGTGACCGTTGAATGGAATCATTACCTTGATGAGGTGCTTGGCGACGACATGGGCGTTACCGGCCTCAGAATTAAAAGCACAGTGAATGACTCAACTAAAGATTTAGCGGTGCATGGTGTTTTTATCGCGATAGGCCATACGCCTAATACGGCAATTTTCGAAGGTCAGCTAGAGATGGATCACGGCTATATAAAAGTCAAAAGCGGCATCCAAGGCAATGTAACATCGACCAGTGTTGAAGGCGTATTTGCCGCCGGCGATGTCATGGATTCTATCTACAAGCAGGCGATCACTTCTGCCGGTGCGGGTTGTATGGCGGCATTGGATGCTGAAAAATATCTCGATGAACTAACCGGCTAATTTTCAAGAATAAATTAAGGTTACAAAATGATACCGATTAGAGACACCGCACCCTGCTATTCAAAGCCGCTAGTAACGTGGGGCATCATGGCGGTTTGCACTGTCGTCTTCATTGCCATGTACTTTATGCCTGAAGCCCAAAGCTTTAGACTGATTAATCTATATGGCATGGTACCCATCCGTTATTCAAATGGCTGGATAGGATACAACGGCCTGCCGTTTGACGGTTATTTGTCTTTTGTGACCAATCTATTTTTACATGCCAGTTGGTGGCATCTGCTTATGAATATGTGGTTTATGTGGATTTTTGCCGATAATGTCGAAGACCGCATGGGACGCCTGCCGTTTTTAATTTTTTATCTGATCTGCGGCATTTTTGCGACCATTTTGCAATGGTATTTTGATCCCACCCTAACTATTCCTGTCGTCGGCGCTTCAGGAGCCATAGCTGGTGTATTAGCCGCCTATTTCTTTCTTTATCCACTGGAACGGGTGATCGTATGGGTGCCTATTTTATTTCTACCGATCATCATTCACGTTCCAGCCATTGCTTTTTTGGGGTTATGGATCATTCTCCAATTACATAATGCCACAACAGCCCTTGTTTTTGATAACGTACCCATCGATGTCGCTTGGTGGGCGCATTTAGGTGGATTTATCGCTGGATCTTTACTGTATCGATTCTTTATTCGAGAAGCAGTGCATCAAGAAAAATAAAGTCAATTGATGGCTTTAAGGTATAATTCGCGGCTAAAAAATTGCAGGGTTCGGAAGAACCTATACACAGATTTCTTAAAGTTATCCAGGATTATAACCTCATGAAAAAAGTTAACATTGCGTTGGTAAGGCTACTTCAATTTGTCGTTTTTGTACTATTCACCTTTATGGTGATAGCCTATTTTGGCGCTATGGTTTTGTTACCGCTTGATGCCATTGCCTTATTGATAAAACTGTTAGGCGTTCTCGGTTTACATGGTTTTATCGGAGCATTGATTGCCATTCCTGCAGTAGGCTATTTATGCCTTATCGTCTATAAAACACCAGAACTTTGTCAAATGATTGTCGACACCGGCATTGAACTGGTCAAAACCGGCAAAACAAAAATTGAAGCGTTTAATGAAGTTGCCAATGCAATAAAAAGCTAAATCGAACATAAACTTACTCAAGCATAAAAAAGGGGGAGTGCTGTTAAATAGCACTCCCCCTTTTTTTTAGGCTTAGCAATCAGGATTCATTAAAAACGGCATTAATAAATGCAGAAATATGCTGAATCTCTTCAACACACACTGAATGCTCCATCAGATAATCATGCCATTTAACATGGTAACCCAGTGCATCAAGGGCATCGAATGATGCTTTGGCATGTTCAATCTCAACAACGGCATCAAGGATGCCATGCCCCATGAAAATGGGTATTGCGTAATTGGCAGTTGAACCCTCGGATTTTAATTGCTCAGCCGTCGATAAGTACGCCGATAACGCAATAATGCCAGCCAACTTCTTTGGATACCTCAAGCCGGTATGTAACGCAATTACACCGCCTTGAGAAAATCCAGCGAGTAAAATATGTTCGGACGGAATGCCTTTGTCAATTTCTTGCTGAATTAAACGCTCAATCAAAGCAGAAGACCGATAAATCCCTGCAACATCAACATCGTTTTCCAAAGCCATCCCTAAAATATCGTACCATGCAGGCATTTTCATGCCCCCATTCACCGTGACCGACTGAATAGGGGCATTAGGAAAAATAAAATGAATGTAAGAGGCTGCCGCCAGATGTAAATCAGGCACAATACCTTCAAAATCATGACCGTCTGCACCTAGGCCGTGTAGCCATATCACAGAATATTTATGTGTTGATGTGGGGTGGATTTCAATAAGCGTAAGTTCAGCAGGCATAGTTGTTTTCCAAAGGTATTTAAAATATCGGGGCTTCAGCAAGCTGGGAATTATAGTATTTAAAGATTCGGCAAGCGTAACTATTTCTCGCTGGCACTACAAAATTTCGGGTAAAAATGGGTACAATAAATTCCCATGTAACAGCTTTAGGGTTATAACCAAAACAATCTTATTAGCACCACAATCTTTCACTTTCTCAGGAATATGCCATGAAAAAATGCCCCTCATGCGGTTATGAAAGCAATAACAACGACATGCGCTGCCCAGAATGCGGCAGTTTTTACTCAAAGGTAATCGAGATGATTGATGAAGTTGCCGCTGATGAAGAGCAAAAAACTTTGCGCGGACGATGCCGACGCCTACTTGATTCCGACGATATTAAACAGGCCATACTGTTTGAATGGCAGCAAATAAAAACAGACCTATCCACTCAGGCTTGGTTTGCGTTGTTTGTTATTTTTGCGTTTGTTTTTGCGTTGATTATTACAGTAATATAATAAACTGAGGATTGACGGTAACATTGCGGAGATAAAAAAGGCGGAGATTCACCCCGCCTCTTGTTATTTTAGTCCAACAGTCCTTGCAACAAGCCATTCAGCTTATGTACAAAGGCTGCTGGATCATCAAGCTGACCACCTTCGCTGAGAATCGCCTGATCAAACAGGATATGTGTCAAGTCGGCAAAACGGGTATCGTCCTGCTCTGCTTTCATGCGCATAACCAATGGATGAGTCGGATTGATTTCAAAAACAGGTTTTCTACCCATGCCCATGCCGCCCATTAACTGTCCAGCATCTTTCATGATGCGTTCCATATTCAGGCTCATGCCATAAACATCAGCAACCAGACACGCTGGAGATTCAGTTAAACGATGGCTTAGGCGTACATCACTCACTTTTTCGCCTAATACCTCTTTAATTTGTTTCAATACCGATTCAAAATCATGATTGATTTCTTCCTGCGCTTTTTTATCTTCTTCACTTTCAGCTTCCAGCTTGCTTAAGTCAAGATCGCCTTTGGCAACTGACTGCAAATGTTTACCGTCAAATTCGCTTAAGTTGCTTACCAGCCATTCATCAATACGATCAGAAAGTAACAATACTTCAATGCCTTTTTTACGGAAAATTTCCAAATGTGGACTATTTTTAGCCGCTGCAAAGCTGTCGGCAGTCACATAGTAAATGTTATCTTGGCCTTCTTTCATACGACTGACATAATCTTCTAGCGTAACGTCCTGCTTGCTAACATCAGTATGCGTTGAGGTAAATCTCAGCAATTTTGCAACCCGCTCCTTATTGCTGTGATCTTCAATAACTCCCTCCTTCATTACGGCGCCAAATTCTGTCCAGAATTTCTCGTATTTTTCGGCTTCATTTTTCGCCAAGTTTTCCAGCATCCCTAATACTTTTTTAACGGCGCCAGATTTAATCGTGCTGATTTGTTTGCTTTGTTGCAAAATTTCGCGCGAAACATTCAGTGGTAGCGAGTTTGCGTCAATAATGCCTTTGATGAAACGCAAATAACGTGGCATAAGTTGCTCAGCGTCATCAGTAATAAAGACTTTACGGAT
>CANNKH010000201.1 GCA_947504985.1 Methylococcaceae bacterium
ATAAGCTGCATGCCGTCAAAAGAATCCTATCAGGTAATGATCTCATTTAAGATTTAGCCCTTTTTAAAAGGAATATACTGGTTCCCAAGCTGAAGCTTGGGAATCCACTTACGAAGCTCTAGCTTCGCGAGACTGGAAGCTAGAGCTTCCAGCATCGAGTTCCCAAGCTGGAGCTTGGGAACTAGCATCTTGGGAACTAGGTGCTTGGGAGCTAGCATCTTGTGAACTAACATCTTAAGCTTTAGGCTTATGCTTAAGACGCATGATACCCATAAACTTTAGCGGCAAGCGTTCATAAAACGGTTCGCCAAGACCTTTACGGACTTTACGAATAAAATATTTTTCATAAGCGATTTTAGCAAAATGCACCCATCGTCCTTTTGAAGCCCACTGCACGTTGCGAGGTGGGATTTGTGGCATCGCTAAGAAAGCAACGCCAGAATCACCAAAATCAGCCAAACACAAAGCATTCCAAGTACCTTTGTTGCTAGGCTCTTTGCCGTCCAATTCTTCACGAATATTATGGGCAGTCGCGGTAACCATCGACTCAATCATATAACCGGTTTTTGGCGTACCTGTTGGAACGGGGGTTTGCGAAAGCGGTGGAATAGCAATACAGACACCCACCGAATAAATGTTTTTATAAGTCTGATTACGTTGGTGTTCATCCACCAACACAAAACCACGCGGATTAACTAGTTTATCAATACCTATCAAAGCATCAACACCCTTAAAGGCTGGCAGCATCATACTGTGCCTAAATGGTAGTTCGTGTTTCTTTTTATCGACGCCATTTTCATCAACTTCAGTGACATACATCATGCCATCTTCGATCTTGTCGACCTTAGCATTACAAATCCAATCAATATGTTTATTGCGTAATTCGCTTTCTAACATACCTTTGGTATCACCCACGCCGCCTAAACCTAAATGCCCAATAAAAGGCTCAGAGGTTACATAAGTCATTTTTACTTGATCACGAATTTTACGTTTACGTAGATCGGTTTCGGCGATGAACATATATTCATAAGCAGGACCAAAACAAGAAGCCCCCTGCACTGCGCCAACAATAATAGGGCCGGGATCTGCGACAAATTTATCCCAGAACTCACCAGATTCGCCGGCATGATCTACATGACAGACTGATTGAGTATAGCCATTAGGCCCAAGCCCTGGTATTTCATCAAAAGCCAGCTTAGGACCGGTGGCGATAATCAAAAAATCGTAATCCACCAATGAGCCATCGGCGATTTCAACTTGACTATTCTCAGGATGGATACGTGTAGCTTGTTGTTGAATGAAGGTGATCTTTTTCTTTTTGAAGACAGGCGCAAGTTCAACTTTAATATCTTCAGGTTTACGCCAGTTGACACCCACCCAAGGATTAGAAGGAACAAAATGAAAGGTCGGCGTATCAGCGATCACCACAACTTCATCTTCCTTACGGGCCATTTCTTTCATTTCAAACGCCATCGGTACACCACCGATGCCAGCGCCTATGATTACAATCTTTGCCATGTTAATACCTCGTTGAAGATAGATTAGGTGATAACCGCAGTTAGCGGCACTGACTTTCTTTGACGCCTAATTTCTTTAGAATAATTTCCATTAGACAAAATTGGCTAAAACCACTCTGAAACAAATTAATGCCAACAAACACTGTAAACCAAAGCCAGTGGCTATTTTGAAACAGTGGACTCTCTTGTACACCCAGACTTAAGGACAGCAAGATGAAAAATCCTGCAACAATTCTAACAATACGTTCTGTGGTCATAACAACAGCCTTATTAGTTATTTAAGCAATTTACTATTAACAATAGGGTATCAGGATAATTAAACTCAGCTTTTTAACTGAGTCATTATTACATTAAATTCATATACTTACGCTTGATCTAAATCAAGTCGTAAGTAAGCAAATAAAATAACTCACCCGAAAAGCACCCAAACCTTTTAACTACCTTTTTTTATTAAAGCAAATAACATGCCAGCCTTATTTTAAAAGCAAGCTATTGTTTAATATGTAAATATTTGTTTTTTTATTAAGAACCTTGTTGTTTCAATGGAAAGCAGTGATACGTTAATGAAACGTTTCGCAGCGCTTTTGAAACACCCTTATAAGCCTCAACTCACAACGTCATTTCGGTAGGTAGATCATAATGTAAAGGGTCAGATCGCATGCCTGTGCCAAGCGTGGTAACGATAGGCAATAATCTACACCATAGTTCAATCAGGCAGGGTGGGTAATGATGATTGCATCATCGGTAGCTTTGTAAATAATTCGATGTTCGCGGTCGATACAGCGAGACCAGTAGCCTGTCCAATTATACCTTAAGGGTTCGGGATCGCCCAAGCTGGTAACTTATCGTTATACACACACCTAAAAGCACGTCATTCCGGCATGGACTGCCGGAATCTAGGTTACATGGATGTATACAGATTGCCATCCATGGCGCTGGATACCGGCTTCCCTGCCGGTATGACGGTTTAGTTAAGTGTGTGTATAACGATGAGAGCCGGTAAAGGGATGATGTTGAATGTCTACAATCAGAAGATTAATGCGTTTTAACACTTTTTTATCGGCTAATTACCAGTACAGATAGTCCTCCCAAACTGCCTCTGACCACGACAAAATCATGCATCAACTAGCGGGTGTTGCACGGTTTTACCTGCTTCAATTTCGGCAATCGCCAGATTTAAACGCGCTGCATTTTTGGGGCTTGCCATTAGGTAAGCAGTTTCTTCGTAAGATTTAAAATCGTCTAAAGAAAGAACAACCGCAGGTTTTCCATTCTGACGAGTAATCAGAATAGGAGTATGGCCATCATTTACTTTATCTAGTGTGCTTGCAAAGTGGCTGCGAAAATTGGAATAGGTAATGACGTCCATAGTTATATTACTTACCTATCTATTTAAGTACCTATTACTGTACGTTAACCAAAAAGGGTTGGCAATGTTCACTGTCCACCACTTAATCAGAAAATGGTGGGCAAACGATAAAGCTGTTTGCACGCACTACACACTGGATTTAGATAAAATGAGCTCAAACTGACCTTGATTTCAGTAGTTATCAGAAATAATCTTGAATAAAATTTAGGTATTTAAATCTTTACTGGCTATTTTCTTTTAAAAACGAGCCAATCCCAGCCTCATTCATATCACCAGAAGCAACGGACAATATAGCTTCAGCGGCGGTGATTGGGCTGCCAGTAAACCTGTAGCCGTTAATTTCCATAAACAGGATGCCCACACCAAAGCCAACCCGTTTGTTGCCGTCAATGAAAGGATGGTTTTTGACAATCCCTAGAATGTAAGAAGCCGCAAGTTCAATTATGGTTGAGTTGACACTGTAATTATGCAGTTGCTGCGGACGAGCAAGCGCGGATTGCAATAACCCAAGATCACGAATTCCGGCGGCGCCGCCGTTGAGAGCCAATAATCGCTCATGAATCAGTATAGTATCAGCCTCGTTAATCCAAATGATATTGGTCACTTGGATAATATTTGGAAGGTTTCAGAATACCGTTCGATAATGTCCTCAAATTTCGCCATTTTGACAGCGGAAATGTCCTGTGTTTCTTCAACCGCTTTGCCAAGCAAAGCCCAATGTTCAATCTGTTTTGGCGTTGTTCTGTGCATGGTTTTTGCCGCTGTTTGGGCTGCTTCTAACAAACTATCAGACAAATGGATGGTTGCCATGTTGATACTCTAAAAATATTAAAAAAAGCAATGTATCTTCTTTTATCATGTGATGCAATAAAATAAAAAAATGTCAGAAAGCCAGGTTACTAGGTACGGTGGGCAATAGACATTTTCCTAAATATTTTTCATGTAACAGGCATTCATAGGGCTAAAATAGTACCCTACCTCTAAAAACACAGATAACCATGACTCCTTTGACTTTGAACAGAGTATCTACGTGGCTATCAACGCACCCAAATTGACTGAGGAGGCGCATCATTCCCGATTGATGCGCTTCACTTTGATCAGCGCATTCTACAACCGATCCAACGGACTGATCACACCCTTGCCGCCTTTGTTTAATACATGAGTGTAAATCATAGTCGTCGCCACATCGCTATGCCCCAACAATTCCTGGACAGTGCGGATGTCATAACCCGCTTGTAAAATATGTGTCGCAAAGCTATGTCTCAAGGTATGTGGCGAGGTCGGTTTGGTAATGCCCGCAGCTTGCGCCGCTCGCTTGACATAACGTTGCACCTGCTTTTCTTCAATATGATGACGCCGTTCGGAGTTGTTGCGCGGATCGATTGAATAGTTTTTGGCAGCAAATACATATTGCCAACCCCACTCTTTTGAAGCATTGGGAGACTTGATCGCCAATGCATCCGGCAGCCACACATCAACCTTGCCCAAAATAATGTCCTGTTCATGCCAGTTTCGGCGCAACGCCAAATGAACGCGCATCGCTTCCGCCAAACTCTCTGGCAAAATGGTCACCCGGTCTTTGCCGCCTTTGCCATCACGCACAATAATTTCCCTGCGTTCCAGCTCTACGTCTTTTACCCGTAACCGGACCGCTTCCATCAACCGCATGCCGGTTCCGTACAGCAACTTAATAACTAAACCAATCGGCTCCGGCGCTGTGGAGGTAGCCTGAAGCAAAGCCTGAACTTCGGTGATTGTAAGCACCACGGGTAAACGCCGAGGTTTTTTTGAGCGTTCAAAGTTATCCAGCCACGGTAAATTGACTACCAACACTTCGCGGTACAAAAACAAAATCGCCGATAACGCCTGATTCTGAGTGGAACTGGACACATGCCGTTGTGTAGCTAGATAGGTTAAAAATGCCTCTACTTCAAGTGAGCCCATTTCCACGGGATGTCGCTTGTGATGATACAAAATGAACTGCTTAATCCAGGCGATATAGATTTTTTCCGTACTCAGGCTGTAGTGTTTGAAACGAATCTTGTCACGGACTTGATCAAGTAATTTTTTGGGTTGCGCCGATGTCGTATTTGTTTGCACAGCCTGTCCTCCTGTGTTATAAATTATCTTAATAAAACGATAAGTTACTTTATTTTAGCCATGATTATACGACAATACCAGATGATTATTGGGCAATTTATGTCGTATATATTACGTTAGGCTGAATAACATTTTAACTAAAGTGGTATGAGGAAGAAAATGAAAGATTTGTTTAAAAAGTATGTGGGTAATGATGTTGGAATAAATTTTAAAGAATTACGCAAATTTCATGCGGCAAGGTTAGTTAATGCTTGTGACACTTTTTTTACCATTGAGGGATTGAAATCTGAACAAGTGAAAATTCATTATAATTAGAGTTCACTCAAAAACTCAGAAGCCAAGAATTCAAATAACCATTAGTGATTAATCTAGCTGGCGATATAAAGTTCCGCTCTGTCTTTTGTAACAAAAATTTGAAGAACTTGTTGGTACACCGCTGAACAATTGTGGGCACAAAAAAATGCCGTAGCAGTACCAGCAAGTTCATGACAAAGAAGATACTGTTTATCCACGCTTCAGAGGTACGAGCTGTTTTAGCTTGG
>CANNKH010000202.1 GCA_947504985.1 Methylococcaceae bacterium
AAATTACAGCGTTTTCAGGTTAAGTTAGGAAGGTGCATGACACAGTTCGGCAACTGTAGAGACGTAGCACCGCTACGTCTACGGATTACGCACGAAATATCAATAAAAACATTGCACTTACAAAGACGTTGCGATGCAACGTCTCTACGCTTTTTTATTATGTAGCTTCTTCCCATTCCGTCTAAGTGTCTGCTGTCCACAACGAACACTTATTGAAACCACTGTAAGTAATTTTCATGTTCAATTTTCAACTTGTGTCAACATTCTGAGACTATCAGCCGGTTTATCAAAGCACAGTTCAATACACAAGCCCTTCTGTTTAGTATTGGGCTTGAGTTTAAAACGGGCATGATGAAGTTCGGCAATATCTTTTACGATAGCCAAGCCCAAGCCGCAGCCATTGCCAGGACTGCCTGGAATCCGATAAAAACGTTCTAACACGCGGGGCATTTCAGACTCGGGTATTCCAGGACCATCATCACAGATGCTTAAACAAGGGACGGGTTGGTTTTCGAGCTTAACGAAAATGTTACCGTTTTCATGACCATAGGCAATCGCATTTTCCAGTAGGTTTAATAGCAATTCTCTTAACAGCACCTCATCACCATTGATGTACAGTGGCTCTTGGGAACCTTCAAAACTGATTTCTATATTACGTTGCAAGGCTTTGGGAACCCAATCGATACAGGTTTTTCGCGTGAGTTCGCCAAGGTCAATGACATGGGGCTCATAACCGCTATTAATCGGTTCCGATTGCGCCAGTACGAGTAATTGCGTGGTGAGATGTGACATGCGGTCGGCACAATTTTGAATTTGTACCAGCGCCGGTTTCATCGCCTGCACGTCCTGCTCGCGTAACGCGCGTTCTGCCTGCAATTTTAAACCTGCCAGTGGTGTGCGTAATTGATGTGCGGCATTGGCGATAAAGCGCTGCTGGGTTTCAATCGCTAGCGTTAATTGTTCAAGAACATCGTTGATGGTATCGGTCAAAGTGCGTACTTCGAGAAAGACATGGGTCTCGGGAATGGGACTCAGATCGCGTGATGATCGAGCGGCGATATGTTTCGCCAAGGTGTGTAACGGTTGCAGACCGCGGTTTAAACCGGATAACAAATAAATCCCCGTTAGCATGACTAATATGGTTTGCGGAATAACATCAGCCAATAAAATATCGGTCATCATGGCACGGCGTTTATTTAAGGTTTCAGCAACATGTATAAAAATTCTCTCCGATGTCGCATTTAGCGTGACCAGCATCGATACGATGCGGACAGATTCACCATAGAGCGTATCGTTAAAATAGACTGGATGTGACCAGTCTGTTTCTGGCGATAGGGGTTCCGGTACGTTTTGATCCCCCGCTAATGTCTCTTGTTCGGTTGAGATGATTTTAAAATAGGTTTTATCTTCTTCATCCCATTTGAAAATTTCTAACGCCGCTGGCGGCAATTCAACAACCACTTTGCCTTGCTGTACTTTAATTTCTTGCGCCAATGATCTTGCCGAATCCAACAGCCAACGGTCATAGGCCTGATCGACATAATGCAGTGTGACAAAATAGGACAGCACGGCATCGACCATGACGAAGAAAATGAGCGGAATGACGAGGCGGAAAAGTATTTCTGTTTTTAAGCTTCTATTTTTATTCATGTACGGTGTTCTCCAGCAAATAACCCAAGCCACGCACCGTTCGAATAACGACCTCATAAGGTTCTATGTGTTTGCGTAGTCGGTGGATATTGATTTCAATCGCATTATCGCTGAGTCTTTCACTGTCATAAGATAAACGCTGGGCAATACGTTCCTTGGTGACCACTTTACCCGCCTGCATCAACAGAATTTCCAGTATGGCATTTTCTCGTGCGGGTAATAAAAAAGGTTGGTTGTCTGCCAATATCTGGTGTTGATGGGTATCCAACGTCAAGCGACCAATGACAATATTATGGTTAAAGCCACCGTAACAGCGTCGAATCAAGGCCTGGATGCGTGCTTCTAGTTCCCTGAGTTCAAACGGTTTGGTCAAATAATCATCAGCCCCCTGTTCGATACCTTCAATCCTGTCGTTAACACTGTCTCGCGCCGTCAAAATAAGTATCGGTAAAGACAATTTACGATGTCGGAATCTTCGCAATAACTTTAAGCCATCTAAATCGGGCAAACCCAAATCCAGCACGATGAGATCGAAATCCTGGCTTTCCACCCGTTGCTCGGCAGCGATGCCTGTCGTTGCCGAGCATACCGAATAGCCGCTGTTGCTCAGGGTATGCAGCAGCCCATCTGCTAATACGGGATCGTCTTCTATCAATAATATGTTCATAACGAAAGCGGTCTTGAAAGGTTCTTGAAAGGTTGACTGGTTAAGCTAAGGCTACAGCATAAACGTAACCGATTAGCCTCCCATGCGGCTGACTTAAGTATTTACAGCGGTTTCAACGTCGGAACGGGTACGACACACTCGGCAACATGATGACTGCCAGTCCTTTGAGGACTGGCAGTCATGGCATCCTAACTTGACCTGAAAACGCTGGGAGCTAATCGATTACGCACAAACGCTGATGAGCTAATAATAAATTTGATTATAAGGGGTATTAAAGATGATACATAAACACGCGCAGTATTATTTTCAGCATATCAAAGATGACTTACCCGCTGGTCTTGTGGTGTTTCTCGTGGCGTTACCTTTGTGTTTGGGGATTGCATTAGCCTCTGGCGCGCCATTATTCTCAGGCTTAATTGCAGGCTTGGTTGGCGGCTTAGTAGTTTCTTGGTTGAGCGGTTCACAGCTTAGTGTATCCGGGCCGGCTGCAGGGTTAACGGTAATCGTCTTTAATGCCATCGAAACCTTGGGCAGTTTTCAAGGTTTGCTGGTCGCTTGTGTTTTGGGCGGTACCATGCAACTGGCACTGGGTTATTTGCGGGCAGGCATTATCGGTGCTTTCTTTCCCGTTGCCGTGATTAAAGGCATGTTAGCGGCCATTGGTTTAATTCTTATTATTAAACAAATCCCTCATGCGACTGGCTATGATGCCAGTTACCAGGGTGATGAAAGCTATATGAATGAAACGGCGAAATCCAGTTTTATGGAGGTGATTAACGCGCTTAACGCCATTTCTCCAAGCGCGTTAACGATTAGCATGGTTGCGCTTTTAATTTTGGTTGTTTGGGAAATGGCCTGGGTTAAAAAACAAACCGTGTTGAAATTAATCCCAGGACCATTACTTGTTGTGTTATGGGGGATTGCTTATAACTTGGGAACTAGCCAGTTTGCACCGGAATGGGCGGTGAAAGCAGAACATAAAGTTAGCCTCCCGGTTGCTGAGAGTTCAGCGGATTTCTTTAGTAATTTTATACTGCCTGATTTTAGTTATTTGGCTAATCCAAAGGTTTATTTGGTTGCCTTAACGATTGCCATTATTGCCAGTCTTGAAACCTTATTAAGCTTGGAAGCGACCGATAAGTTAGATCCTCTAAAACGTCTCGCGCCAACTAACCGAGAACTCAAAGCCCAAGGTGTAGGTAACATTATTAGTGGCTTACTGGGTGGTTTACCGATTACTGCCGTTATCGTGCGTAGTTCAGCCAATATCAATGCGGGCGCAAAATCTCGAGTTTCCTGCTTTATCCACGGCATGTTTTTATTGTTGAGCGTGTTATTTTTTGCTGAATATTTGAATACTATTCCTTTGGCTTGTTTATCTGCCATTTTGCTGCATACCGGTTACAAGCTGGCTAAGCCTTCGTTATTTAAAGAATATTATCAAAAAGGCATGAGTCAGCTATTGCCCTTTGTGATTACCGTTATTGCGATATTATTGACCGATTTATTGATAGGTATCGCGATTGGTCTAGGGATTGGTATGTTTTTCGTTATCAAAGCCAATTACCATGCCGCGATTACGCTAATTCAAGAGGGTTCGCATTACACCTTATTACTCAATAAGGATGTGTCCTTTTTAAACAAGGCATTGTTGAGGAAATTCATTTTGCATATTCAAGATAACAGTACCGTAACGATTGATGCCAGCAAGGCCAAGTTTATTGATCACGATATTTTGGAAACGATTGAGGATTTTTTATCAACCGCCGTCGATGACAATATTAGTGTTGAGGTTATTGATTTATATGGAAAAGAAAAAATAAAAAAACATGAGTCAATTATCGTCATTCCACAGCAATAGATTGTTAATGACTAATTGAAGCGAGGAGATAGCGCATGTTAGGCAGTACATCGTTTTTTAGTTTAAAAAAGGACATCCCGGCAGGGCTTGCGGTTTTTTTAGTCGCCGTGCCGCTTTCGTTGGGCGTTGCCTTGGCTTCTGGAGCGCCGTTATTTTCCGGCTTGATTGCCGGCATTATTGGCGGCTTGATCGTTGCGCCGTTCGGTGGTTCCGTGTTGGGTATCAGCGGGGCATCCGCCGGGCTTGCGGTCATTGTTCACGCGGCAATACAAGCGTTGGGTTTTAATGTGTTTTTGCTCGCGTTAGTGCTGGCAGGACTATTTCAGATGATTATGGGCTTATTAAGAGCCGGGATTATTGCCTATTACTTTCCGTCTTCGGTGATTAACGGCATGTTAATGGGGATAGGCATTATTCTGTTTCTAAAGCAGATTCCACATGCCGTCGGTTATGACAGCGATTACGAAGGCGATGTTGCCTTTTTGCAGATGGATGACTATTCGTCATTTAGCGAATTGCTACACATGCTAAATTTCGTGTCCCCAGGTGCAATAGTTATTTCCGTAATGTCATTGTTAATCCTGTGGTTATGGGAACAACCCAGGTTTAAAAAGTATGCGTTCTTTCAATGGATACCAGGAGTTTTAGTGACCGTTATCGCGGGCGTATTGGGTAATGCTTTATTGCGGGAATATTTTCCGGCGTGGGCGCTAAGTAATGCTCATTTAGTGGTGATTCCGGTAATAGCAACCCCAGCGGATGCCTTAAGTCAGTTACATTTTCCTGACTTTTCCGCATTGACACAGGCAAACGTATATTTAACGGCATTGACGTTGAGTGTCGTTGCCAGTCTGGAAACGCTTTTGGCCGTAGAAGCCATCGATAAACTGGATGCCTACAAAAGACCCACACCGACCAACCGCGAGTTAATTGTCCAGGGTTTAGGTAATATCAGCTCAGGATTAATCGGTGGCTTGCCGTTGACGCAAGTGATTGTTCGCAGTTCGTTTAATATTCAATCGGGTGCGCAAACGCGTGCCGCCAGCGTGGTGCAAGGTTTGTTGATATTGCTGGCTGTTATTTTTATCCCTAATCTGTTGAATCAAATACCGCTGGCAACGCTGGCCGCTATCTTATTGGTGGTGGCTTACAAATTGGCTAGGCCGGTTGTGTTGAAAACGATGTACAGCGCGGGGCCATATCATTTCATCCCGTTTTGCGCAACGATTGCCGGTTTGATTTTTACCGACATGCTGACGGGTATTATCATTGGTCTGATCGCCGCGTTGTTTTCGATCTTGCTGGAAAATTACAAGACTTCG
>CANNKH010000203.1 GCA_947504985.1 Methylococcaceae bacterium
AAGGCTTTTGGACAGGGTTGCGTAACTTCCTTCGCCCCTTTCGTGGGGTCAATAAAGTGTATTTACAACAATACCTCGCTGTCCATGAATGGGCTCACAACATCAAAAAAACGACTATGGAATTTCTTAGGATTTTATGTGGTATCACACAATTCGCCACATGAGCCATAAAAACAAGCCACTAATGGCCTTTTTGAGCAATCTTTCACATGGTTATCCACAAAAACTGTGGATAACTTTTTTTCTGATACCGATCGGCTAAAAAATTCACAATGGGTGCAAATCTGGACTTACAGTCAGCAATTGGTTCATGGGCCGACATTAAAGAATACGATAAATGGGTATTAATCAATAGCCATTGCATCAGTTTGAATCGAAACCAACTCACTTCGGTGGTGAAGTGTTATGCCGGAGGGCGGTTGGTAATTCGCTCCAACAAGTGAATCAACGTTACGACAAACACCGGGACAGCCCTAAGTGTTGAACTTTTCCTCCATCTCCTCTAAGCTAAAATGCCTGACCGCCCATAGGACGTGCAGCGAACGGTTGATATTGTTCGGGTCTTCGTGCATATACGGTTATATCGCGTTAAAAAGCGCGTCCGTATTTTACGAAGCGTCATAAATCAGGGTAACTGCCGCTGTACCCTTTATTTTATGTGTTGCGATATTCTATACAATAATGTATATTTATTAGGTATACAGAGGAGTATTGCCATGTCCCATGCACAAACGAAGGAAACCGTTTCCGTTTCCATCAATATCCGCGCGAAGGCTAAACAGCGCGACCTCATCGACCAGGCCGCTGGCCGCCTAGGCCGTAGCCGCTCTGATTTCATGCTTGAAGCCGCTTGTCGTGAAGCGGAAGCTGTGTTGCTCGACCAGGCCTTTTTCACCGTTGATGAAGGCACATTCGCCCAATTTCAGGCGCTGCTCGATAAGCCTTTGCCCCCCACTGACAAGCTGCGCCGGTTGCTCAGGACGAAAGCGCCTTGGGAGCAATGACCGCGCCCGATCTTGCTCCGCCAGCACCGATCACCGCTGGCCTGGACGTGTCGAATTTCGATAGCGGCGAAGTTTCCCTGAACGGATGGCTCAAAAGGCGTGCATTCAAGAACCATGCGGCTGGGGCGTCACGCTGTTTTGTGTTGTGTGCGGGTGCGGAGGTGATTGGCTACTATTGCTTATCGGCGGGGGCGATCAGCCACGAATCGGCAGCCAAAGCCATGCGGCGTAATATGCCAGACCCGTTGCCCGTGCTGCTCCTAGGTCGGCTTGCCGTCGATAAGCGCCACCACAACCAAGGCATTGGGCAAGCGTTGCTGCGTGATGCAATGCTACGGGCGATTAATGTCTCCGGCCATGCGGGCGTGTTCGCCCTATTGGTTCATGCCCTTTCTGACCAGGCCAAACAGTTTTATCGGTCACGCGGCTTCGTGCCATCGCCTTTGCAGCCGATGACCCTCATGATGACGCTGGAAACCGTCCGCGCCATTTTGGCCGAACCGGACTAACAGCCCACAAAAGTAATTCCAATTCTATTTTTCTGCTTTACGCATTCATGAATATCATCCATAGCATTTGGCTGCCACAAGCCACTCAAGATTTTATCCAATCCGGCGCTTTTTATCTGTGGATAGAAAGCGACGAGGTTCGCACCAAAGTCGCCGATACCGTCCATCCGCAGCATTTAACAGAAAAACACTGCCTGGCGTATTTATCAACCGAATTGGCGGTGGCTGGCATCAAGCCGAACTTGGGGGCGATGCTACCGCTGTTATTGCCCACTTACGCAGGCAAACCCTTGCCGTCACCTGAGTTGCAAGTTGTCGATATAGATGGCGAGGTCACTTTGCAAACGTGGCGGGTCTACGCTTATCCCTTGTCTAGCCCTCTGAAGACCATCAACAACATCCATTTCTTGTCCTGTTACCAAGTCAGCCATGTCCGGCTGGGTAGCGATTTTTTGTTTTGGTATTGGTTTAGCCAGTCCTTGAAACAATTTCTGGCTAAAGACCAATACCTGCCGATGCTGCTGAGCCAGAAATCGGGCAAAAACATCAGCTTTTATCGGCGTTGGCAAATCGTGTCCAGCGGTTATGAAAGCCTGATCCAAAGGGCGGTTGCTTCCATGCCGCTGGTTTGCAGCCAACACTACCAAGCCGAATCGGTGTTGCGGCATTTTGCCGAGGTGCTGGTGGACGAATTGCTGGCGGCTGCCGCTAAGGATATGCCAGAAGTGTTTGTGAAAAAAGTCCGCTATGACTTTTTGGAAACCATACTGTTTCACAAACTAAGCGAAGGGAGCATCAGGACGTGCCAGCAAGTGCCGGATGAGTTTACTGCTTGGCGGCAATGGCAACAAAAACTGCTAGGAACACCCTCACACAACACCTTGCAGTTAGGTTTGCAATTACTGGAAGCGGATGCCGAACGCGTTGACCAATGGGGCTTGGTGTTCTTTTTGTCCTCGCAGCAAGACCCGTCGCTGAAAATCGATTTGGCGGATTTTTGGGCGCAGAAAAGCCATTTCTGCCAGTTATTGCAACAAGCCTCCGGGGCAACGGTTGAACAACAGATTTTGGTCAATTTGGCGCAAGCCGCCCGCATCTATCCCAAACTCTGGCAAGGCATGGAAGGCAGTGAACCGGACAGCGTGCAACTGGGTTTAGATGAGGCGTTTGAATTCCTGCAAGAAAGCGCGTGGCTGCTGGAGGATGCCGGATTTAAAGTCATTATTCCGGCCTGGCTCACGCCCAAAGGCCGCCGCCGCGCCAAGATCCGTTTGCGTACCGGCAAAAGCACAGCCAAGCCCACAGCGGCAAAGGGCTATTTTTCTATGGACACCCTGACCGACTACCAGTACGAACTGGCCTTGGGTGATGAAACCTTAAGCCCCCAAGAATGGCAACAATTGGTCGAGGCCAAATCGCCGCTGGTGTATTTCCGTGGGCAATGGATGCAATTGGACCGTGATTCCATGCAGGAGATGCTGGCGTTTATGCAGCAGCCTCAGGATAGGCCGGATTGGGCTATGCAAGATTTGCTCAAAAAACTGGCGGAAGACGCCGACAGTTTTGAATTGGATGTCCACGACAGCTTGGCGCAAATGCTGGCGAAATTGTCCGACACCAGCCAGTTGGAATTGATTGACAATCCGGCGACGCTCAACGCCCAGTTGCGCGATTATCAAAAACGCGGCGTGGCCTGGTTACGCTATCTGGAACGCTTGGGGCTGAATGGTTGCTTGGCGGATGACATGGGTTTGGGCAAAACCATGCAGGTCATTAGCTTATTGCTGTTAGAACGCGAACAAGGGCAAAACCGCCCAGCCCCGACTTTGCTGATCGCCCCCACCTCGGTCATCGGCAATTGGCAAAAAGAGCTGGAAAAATTCGCCCCGCAGTTGACCGCCTTGATCCACCACGGCAGCCGCCGCGAACAAAATGCCGCCGTCTTCACGGAACTGTGCGGGCAACACGATGTGCTGATCACCTCGTACACCTTGGCCCGCAAAGACAATAAACTGCTGGAAGCACAACACTGGCGGCGGATAGTCTTGGACGAAGCGCAAAACATCAAAAACCCCACCGCCGCGCAAACCAAAGCCATCTTAAAACTGCCCGCCGAATCGCGTCTGGCCTTAACGGGGACGCCCGTGGAAAACCGCCTGATGGATTTATGGTCGATTTTCAATTTCTTAAACCCCGGCTATTTGGGCAAACAGGCGCAGTTCCGCAAAACCTATGAATTGCCCGTTCAGCGTGACAATGACCCTATCCAATCGGCGGTGCTGAAACGGCTGATCCAGCCGTTTATTTTGCGGCGTTTGAAAACCGATAAAAACATCATCAAAGACTTGCCGGATAAAATCGACAATAAAATTTATTGTAACCTCAGCAAAGAACAGGCTTCCTTGTATGAAGTGGTAGTGCAGGACGTGGTCAAACAACTGGAAGAAAGCGAAGGTATCCAACGCCAGGGCTTGATGCTATCCACGTTGATGAAACTGAAACAAATCTGCAACCATCCCATGCAGTTTTTACAAGATGGTAGCGCGTTTACGCCGGAACGTTCGCATAAACTGGAGCGCATCGGCGACATGCTGGAAGAAGCGATGGCGGAAGGCGACAGCGTCCTGGTATTCACCCAATTCACCGAAATCGGCGAGCATCTGAATCGCTACCTGAGCCGAGACAGACACCATAAAACTTATTATCTGCACGGCGGTACGCAACGTAGCAAACGCGAACAGATGATAGCCGACTTCCAAAATCCCGACAGCGAACCCGCCGTGTTTATCCTGTCGCTGAAAGCGGGTGGCGTGGGTATCACCTTGACGCGGGCCAACCATGTCTTTCATTTTGACCGTTGGTGGAATCCCGCAGTCGAAAACCAAGCGACCGACCGCGCCTTCCGTATCGGCCAGCAAAAAAATGTCTTCGTACATAAATTCATCACCTTGGGAACGCTGGAAGAACGTATCGACCAAATGATCAGCGACAAACAAAAAATGGCTGACAGCATCGTCGGCACTGACGAAAGCTGGTTGACCAAGCTCGACAACCGGGCGTTTAAAGAACTGATCGCCCTTAATAAACACAGCATTATGGAAGACTGACATGGGCAAAGCCGCAAAAACCTGGTGGGGACAAAAATTTATCGCCGCCCTGGAAGAGTTTACCGACAGCGGACGTTTGCAACGCGGGCGTTCCTATTCCACCGAAAACCGTATTAAGCAGTGGCTGGTGCATGATGGAAAAGTCGAGGCTAAATTGCGCGGCAACGTCAATCCCTATTTTGGCGTGTATAAAGAGCCGACCTATAAAGTCAGCGTACAAATGTTGCATTTGAGCGCTATGCAATGGCAAGCGATTATCCAAAAACTCACGCAAAGGGCGAGTTTTATCGCCAAATTGTTATTGGATGAAATCCCCGAGAACATCGAAACCGTGTTTGCCGAGACGGGTGTGCATTTGTTGCCGAACAGCTATAAAGATTTTAAAGTGGCTTGTGATTGTCCCGATTATGCCGTGCCGTGCAAGCATATCGCCGGAGTCTGTTACCGACTGGCGGGAGTGTTTGACCAAGACCCGTTTTTACTGTTTGAAATGCGCGGCCTGACACCGGAAAAGCTGATGCAGGAACTGGCAAAATCGCCTTTGGGCAAGGTCTTAAGCGATGCAAAAAGTGGTGCAGGGGCAGGGTGGGTTCCTGTGGACAGTTATTACACCCGTCCCGTCCCCGCTGATATTCCCCAATCCATCGACGTTAAACATTTCTGGCAAGGCCAACAACCGCTACCGAACAGCATAGAACCCGCCCAAGCCGCCATCATCCCTGCGATGTTGGTCAAAAAAGGCGGTGATTTTCCGGAATTTTGGCAAAAACAAGGTTCGTTTATTGATGTGATGGAAGATTTTTATCTCAGGATGCG
>CANNKH010000204.1 GCA_947504985.1 Methylococcaceae bacterium
AGCTCCAACGCCTCTTTTTCATCAATTGCCATGCGGAACGGATGATGCGGATCAATGCCATTAAATTTTAATGCCGCTTCATCCAGCTCTGAATTTTTAAAAGGGATGACATGCGTTGAATAACGCTCGGTAATTTCCAAATCACCGTTGCTGTTAAGTTCTGCAATAACGGCGGCGATTTCCAATAAGGCATTTTTTTTTGCGTTAAAGCCGGCGGTTTCTATATCGACAATAACAGGAAGATAACCTCTAAAGCGTTTATCCAAAGGAATTGCGGGAGTATCCATGTAGCGAGTGATGTCCTAAAACGAAGAAGAGATTCCGCATGTTACGCGAAGTCGACAGGGAATAAAAACCCTAGTGCGTTGGTTTTGCCAATGCAGGTTGTTCACAAGAGCTTCCAGCTAAGGGTTTCACCGGCTTTCAATGGGGTAATCTTTACTTCGTTATCTTGATAGCTCTCTGGCACTTGCCATGCCGATTTTTCTAAGGTGACGGTTGTTGTGTTGCGTGGCAATCGGTAAAAATCCGCGCCATAAAAGCTAGCGAAGCCTTCCAGCTTGTCTAATGCCTCGGCACGATCAAAGGCTTCGGTGTAAAGCTCCAAAGCGGCATTCGCACTGTAACAACCCGCACAACCACACGCGTTTTCTTTTAGGGCGGTTTGATGAGGGGCGCTGTCTGTACCTAAAAAGAATTTGGGATTACCGCTAGTTGCGGCGGCAACTAGGGCTAAGCGATGATGCTCGCGTTTGAGTATGGGTAAGCAATAATGATGTGGACGCAAGCCGCCAGCGAATAAGGCATTACGGTTAAACAATAGATGCTGCGGTGTAATGGTTGCCGCTATATTGGCATGGGTTGATTGCACAAATTCAACGGCTTCTGCGGTCGTCAGGTGTTCCATGATGATGCGTAGCGCAGGGAAGTTGTGATGGATTGCTGATAAATGTGACTCGATAAATGCACGTTCTCTGTCAAAAATATCGCAAGCCTCATTGGTGACTTCACCATGAACCTGCAAGGGCAGATCATATTTTTCCATTGCTGCAAATATCGGATAAAGTGCATTAATATTGGCAACGCCTGCATCAGAATTGGTCGTGGCGCCTGCTGGGTATAATTTAACCGCATGAACATAGTCGGATTCTACCGCTTTTTTGATCTCTTCAACGGTGGTGGAATTGGTCAAGTACAGCGTCATCAAGGGCTTAAAGTCCATGCCAGGCGGAATGGCTTGCAATATTTCTTCGCGGTAAGCCAGCGCCTGTTCGACTGTCGTCACTGGCGGCTTAAGATTAGGCATGATAATCGCCCGCGCAAATTGCTTAGCCGTATGGGGTAACACGGTTTTTAAAACAGCGCCGTTTCTGACATGCAGATGCCAATCGTCTGGTCGGGTAATGGTTAATGTTTTCATTGTGGGCGGTGTATCTGTAAAATGGACGGTCATTTTATAGTTAAGTGTAGGGTGGTCAAACCGCTTTATCGTTTGCCCACCATTTCCCCGTAAATTATTAGGTGGGCAGAAAAGCGTTGCCCACCCTAATTTTTACTTGAAAAACTCATACTGCACCCTATTGTAGTCATTATTTTTGTTAGGAGTAGTCAATGCCAATTTACGAATATCAATGTCAATCATGCGGTCACGAGCACGAAGCGTTACAAAAACTCAGTGCAGAGCCTTTAGTCATTTGTCCGGCTTGTAGTCGGCCTGAGCTGATGAAAAAAATTTCAGCGGCAGGTTTTCGTTTGAAAGGCGGTGGTTGGTATGAAACCGACTTTAAAAGCGGTACCAAAAAAAATGTAGCGGGAGAAGCCGCGGCTTGTAGCCCAGCGCCAGCCGCATGTGCTGGCGGAAGCTGCAAGAATGCTTAAAACAGTATTTTAAGCTTGGCTAGCAGACCAAGACTCAAACTTAATTAACTTTTCAAAATTACAGGGAAACATCATGCGTACCCACAAGTGCGGAGAATTAAATACACAACAGCTAGGCGAAACCGTTGACATCTGCGGTTGGGTACATAGACGGCGCGATCATGGCGGCGTTATTTTTATTGATTTGCGTGACCGCGCGGGTATTGTGCAAATTGTCGTTGATCCTGATGTCGCCGATACGTTTGCGGTTGCCGAGCATGTTCGCAGTGAATATGTTTTAAAAGTGACTGGTTTAGTTCGCCGTCGTCCTGAAGGCACGGTAAATGCCAATATGCACTCCGGTGAAATTGAGTTACTTGCCCGGCATATCGAGGTGCTGAACGAATCCGAAACGCCACCGTTCCCTGTAGAAAGCGATATTGAAGTCAATGAAGAACTGCGTTTGCGTTACCGCTATATTGATTTGCGCCGGACGGTAATGCAGGAAAAAATGAAAGTACGCCGTGATGTCACGCGTGTCTTGAGAAACTTTCTTGACGATAACGAGTTTTTTGAAATTGAAACGCCTTATTTGACCAAAGCTACGCCGGAAGGGGCAAGGGATTACATCGTGCCCAGTCGCACGCATGAAAACGCCTTTTTTGCGCTGCCGCAATCACCTCAACTCTACAAGCAAATTTTGATGGTCGCTGGCATGGATCGCTATTACCAAGTCGTGCGTTGTTTCCGCGATGAGGATTTACGCGCCGACAGACAGCCTGAATTTACCCAGCTTGATATTGAAACGTCGTTCATGACTGAAGATGAAATCATGAACATCATGGAAGAAATGATTCGCCAACTGTTTGCGAAAGTTATCCATGTTGAGCTTGATGCAAAATTCCCGCGCATGACTTATCAGGAAGCCATTTCGCGCTTTGGTATCGACCGTCCAGATTTGCGTATTCCGCTGGAACTTGTTGATATAGCAGATGAAATGAAAGCGGTCGATTTCAAAGTCTTCTCAGGCCCCGCCAACGATCCCAAAGGCCGCGTTGTCGCCATGCGCTTGCCTAACGGCGGTGATTTAAGCCGCAAAGATATTGATGATTTGACCAAGTTTGTCGGCATTTATGGCGCAAAAGGCTTAGCCTACATTAAAGTTAACGACTTGAGCGCCGGTATCGATGGCTTGCAGTCGCCGATTGTAAAGTTTGCGTCAGCCGAGGTCTGGGCTAACGTTTTGGCAAAAACAGGCGCACAAACGGGTGATCTTATTTTCTTTGGTGCCGACAAAGCCGATATTGTCAACGAAGCGATGGGCGCCTTGCGCGTTAAACTGGGACATGACCTAGGTTTAATTCAAGGCGACTGGAAACCGGTTTGGATTGTTGATTTCCCTATGTTTGCTTGGGATGAAAAAACGGCACGTTATAACGCGATCCATCATCCGTTTACCGCACCGAGCTGTTCAGTAGACGATCTGGTTGCCAATCCTGGTGCGGCTTTGTCTCGTGCCTACGATCTGGTTTTGAATGGTACCGAAGTCGGTGGCGGCTCAATCCGTATCAACCGCCCCGCTATGCAACAAACGGTATTTGAGATATTGGGGATTAAAGAAGACGAAGCCAGAGAAAAATTTGGCTTCCTGCTTGATGCGCTTAAATACGGTGCGCCTCCACATGGCGGCTTAGCTTTTGGTCTGGATCGATTAGTGATGTTGATGACCGGCTCAAGTTCTATTCGCGATGTTATTGCTTTCCCTAAAACCCAATCTGCGGCCTGTCCTTTAGTGAATGCGCCAGCGGTGGTTACCGATGAGCAATTAAAGGAGCTGGGAATACGATTGATAAAACCTGCCGGGAAGGAAAAAACCAAGCAAGATTAAATAATCGAAGGATAGGAATAGGCACAATACACTTCGCTATGTGTGTTGTAACCTCAGTGGATGCCACGACTGCCAGTCGTTATCTTGCCGAGTGTGTCGTGCTCGGTAGCAAAACGTTATTAACCTAATCTGAAACTGCTGCAATCATTTTTAACGAGGTTCGCCATGAAAGTCCTTAACACCGTAATAGCTTTATTTTTATTGAATCTATTCGTTATGCCAGTCAGTTCTGCTGAAGAAGCGATTGTCAATGTGGCTAAAGTGGCGAATAACTCAAATACCACCTTAACTGATGGTGAGTTCGATCAACGAGGTTACTTTACGGTCCGACCGGATTTTCGTAAGTGTCTTTTTCCTTTATGTGGCGGCTATTTTGTCAAGGCAGTCAATCGGACACTGACGCCCTGTCCAGACGGTAGTCTGAAGGCAGAATGTTATATTGCCTCGCTAAATAACAGGGAAAAACTAAATTTAAGTTCGGCAGTGCTGCTGCAAGGCGTGATAAGAGCCAAAAATTACGGGGAGTTTGGTAACTTGGGTATTTTTTTGGTGAAAGCCGCTTTTAGTGCAGCAACACAAGCGATTGGAGACGGGACTTTTGTCGGCCTCGAAAATAATGGCATCGTTTGTATCACCACGCCCTGCTTCTCGGTGGATCAGTATCTTCTGAATAAAAACAAAATCCGAATGATTTCCGGCATTGATTTGCAAGGCGTTGGCACTACTGACGTTGTTTTAAATACCGCCTTATCTATCATGGCTAATGATGGCGTATTGATAGCTTCGGGCAGCAATCAACAAGTTGAAGAAATGGCTGGAAAAGGGCTTACTTTCGTCGCCAATCAGTTGTATTTGCCGATTAAAGATAGCGTCAAATGAGATATATCGAGGCTGTCACTCGACATAACAATGATGGCTAAGCATAGCATCTTGCTAATTACAGCGGTTTCAACGTCGGTTAGGAACGGGTAAGACGCACTCGGCAACATGATGACTGCCAGTCCTCAAAGGACTGGCAGTCATGGCATCCTAACTTGACCTGAAACCGCTGTACAATCATAAATCGATTTTCTGAGCGATTTGGTTATTCAATAATTAGTTCAGCCAGCGCGCCTTTATCAATTGAATGAGTAAGATTATGATCGACCAGCAGGTATTTACCTGGTACTTCGGCGGTAAATTCGATCATGACCGCAGAACCTGGTGCGATAGTCGTCGTTTGGACATTTTTCAGCGGCGGATTGGTGATAGCGCCATCTTGGTATAATTTGTCAAAGATCGTACCAATGATATGAAAACTTGAGGCAATATGTGAGCCGACACCGACAAATAAACGTATTTTTTCGCCCACGTTAGCTTTTAATGCCCTCTCATTGGTCAGTGAATTGACTCTGCCGTTAAACAGAAAATACTCTGGATGTTCAGTTAAAAGCTTGTCTTTGCTAAATGCCTGAAAGCCTTTTTCAGAAAATTTTCCTGTAGTGTAAAACTCGCCTTGCATGACATAAAATTCGTGGTCAACTTTCGTTAAACCTTCAGGTGGTTCCACCAAAATCATGCCGTACATACCGTTGGCGATATGCGAGGGCACATGTGGGCTGGCGCAATGGTAAACATAAATACCAGGGTGTGTGGCCTTAAA
>CANNKH010000205.1 GCA_947504985.1 Methylococcaceae bacterium
GATAGGGATGGCGTGATTAATCATGATTCCGATGACTTTATTAAGTCACCGGAAGAATGGCTGCCAATAGCAGGCAGCCTTGAAGCGATCACCCTGTTAAATAAACAGGGCTATCAAATCGCCGTCATCACTAATCAATCCGGGCTGGCTCGGGGCTTATTTGATGTCGCCATGCTGGAAAAAATTCATGACAAAATGCGCACGCTAGTCAGTGAGGCTGGCGGTAACATTGATGCCATTTATGTTTGTCCTCATGGTACAGATAGCGATTGTCAATGCCGCAAACCCAAGCCTGGTTTATTAATGCAAGTCGCGGCAGAAAAAAATATCAATTTGGCACAAACTTATTTTATCGGTGATTCCTTCCGCGACCTCCAGGCAGGTATGGCGGCTGGCGCGATGCCGATATTGGTTAAAACCGGTAATGGTCAAAAAACCTTAACCGAACATCCCAATCTCACTATTCCTGTATTTAACACGCTTTATGACGCAGCCAAACACATCGTATCAGGGCAGTAAAATCAAAATCTACTTGGGTTCATCCGTATTGTTTATTTGTATGATGACCTCTTCGCTGGTTTTTGGCCCTCTCATACTGCTAAGTTATCCCTTGCCTTTTTCAGTGCGTTATCAGATAGCTAGTCTCTGGGTTAAATTTGTGATGTTGATTGCCAAAGTTTTCTGCGGCATCCACCACGAAGTTGAAGGCTTAGAACACATCAAAGCGATTAAGGCGGCGATTGTGCTTAGCAAACATCAATCCGCTTGGGAGACGATTGCTTTAAGACTAATACTACCCACCCAGACAGCACTGTTAAAACGTTCGTTATTATGGTTGCCTGTTTGGGGCTGGGCACTGGCGACGCTAAAACCCATTGCCATAGATCGCAAGAAAAAACGTGAATCACTTAAAACCTTGCTCAAACAGGGTAAAGCCTGCCTTAACGAAGGCATATGGGTCGTTATTTTTCCTGAAGGCACGCGAACAGCTCCAGGGGAAGTTAAAAAATTTAATGCGGGAGGCGCGCTATTGGCAGAAAAATCAGGCTATCCGGTAATCCCTGTAGCGCATAATGCCGGTCACTGCTGGCCACGTTACAGCTTCTTAAAATACCCTGGAACAATCACGGTAAAGATTGGCCCGGTTATTGAAACTAAAGGACGCAAAGCAGCAGATATTAATCATCAAGCGGCAGAATGGATTGCACAAGCAATGACCGAGTTGTAAATAATAAAATCTACAAAAAATTGAACGCATCGTGTTATGGACTTTTTTTACTTTTCGAGGATGATTGTTTTGGTGGCTTCTTTTTTGGCAATCACTTAACACAACACGGGGGCGTATCGTCACGCGCTATTCAGCATTAAACCAACAACGGTAACTCACTACATGAAAAAAAAACTACTTATCGCGCTATCCGTCTTATTACTGCCCGCTTGTGCAGATAAAGAACAATACCAACAAGCTGTCGTAGAACAAATACAAAAAGATCAGCAACTACAAAAAGAACAGCATCTTAAAGATTACGCGGTAGAGCCTGAGCATTTAGCTAAATGTGTCGTCGACACCAGCGCGAAAAATATGCCCGGTATTTTTCCACTCGACCCTAATCGCCTGACGGCTTATCGCCACTACACCAAAATGTTGACCTTATCAAAATCGGCTGATCCCAAGAAAACACTAGAGGAATTACGCACTGACTTTGGCTCGGCAAAAGCCTTGGCAGAAGCGAACGCCAATTTCACAGAAAGCATGTTGGACTGCTATTCAGCAGTCGTTTCAGAAACTGAAGAAGACGTTAAAGACAAGTAACTCGCACCTCAATTGTCCACGAAAAACATCACAACACCGCTTGCGTTCTTTTCGTGGACGCTACTTTTTCATGATATAAAACACCTGTGACTCGGCCTGTTTTACAAACTCAATCATCTGATGACCGGCTTGATCAACATAAACACCAAAATCTAAATGTGCCGCCGGATCGGTTGCAATCACCTTAACAACCTCGCCACTCGCCATCGCCATCAACGCCTTCTTCAGTCGTAACAAAGGCAGCGGACACAACAAACCGCTCGCATCAATTTCTAAATTAAATTCAATCATCATTCATCCAAATAGTCTTAAAACTTATGAGTAGTGATTATAATAGCACCCCCTATCAAATCGACGAATCCCCTAAGAAAATGGATTATTTCCCTATTTTTGTAAAACTCCACGAACAAAAATGTTTGGTTATCGGTGCCGGTGAAATTGCCGCACGAAAAATTGAATTATTGGCGCGAGCAGGAGCAAAAATCACTGTCATTGCTAAAACAATTAGCCCGCAAGTCGCCGCCATGCAGGCAACACACCATTTGGAGATTCAACAGAAAGCCTTTGCTGAAACTGATGTACAGGGTTTCCGTTTAGTGATCTCGGCAACGGATAATCAGCAAACCAATCAACTTGTTGCCACCACCGCCGAAGCACACCATATTCTTGTGAATGTGGTTGATAGCCCGGCATTATGTCGCTTTATTTTTCCCGCGATTATTGATCGTTCACCCCTTATCGCCGCCGTATCATCGGGTGGCGCTGCACCGGTTTTAGCGCGATTACTGCGGGCAAAAATAGAAAGTGTCATTCCGCCCGCTTTTGGACGACTGGCTCAACTTGCGGAAAAATTTAGACCTGCTGTAAAGCAGCAGATTAAAGTGCCAGCCCAGCGTAGAGTATTCTGGGAGGAGGTTTTTCAAGGCGCTATTGCTGAACTGGTTTTTTCAGGCAATGAACAGGAAGCAGAAAAGAAATTAAAACAAAGCCTTGAAGAGCAGCAAGCCAAGACAAATACCGGCGAAGTTTATCTGATAGGCGCCGGCCCAGGTGCCGCTGATCTGCTGACTTTTCGAGCGCTAAGATTAATGCAACAAGCCGACGTGGTGGTTTACGACCATCTGGTTTCACCTGAGATTATTGATTTGGCTCGCCGTGATTCTGAAAAAATCTATGTCGGCAAACAACGCACCAACCATACCTTGCCGCAGGAATCTATCAATACGCTGCTGGCAGATTTAGCTAAGGCGGGTAAACGGGTAGCCCGCTTAAAAGGGGGGGATCCGTTTATTTTTGGACGCGGTGGCGAAGAAATCGAAACCTTGATGCAACAAGGCATCCAGTTTCAAGTCATCCCCGGCATTACCGCCGCTTCCGGTTGTGCGGCTTATGCCGGTATTCCACTAACACACCGCGACCATGCACAATCCTGCACCTTTGTAACCGGTCACTTAAAAGACGATTCTATCAATTTAAACTGGACGCAACTGGCAGCACCGCAGCAAACCATTGTGGTTTATATGGGATTGGTAGGACTAGAAAAAATCTGTCTAGCACTTATTGAACACGGTAGCCCCACAGACTTACCCATAGCACTGGTACAACAAGGCACAACCACCACCCAGCGCGTCATTACCGGAACGCTTGCAACCTTACCGGCAAAAGTAGCAAGCATGGCGATTACCCCGCCAACCTTAATTATCATTGGTACCGTGGTCACGCTGCATGACCAGTTGCGCTGGTTTCATGGCAAATCGGATTAATTATTGCTTACCGTATAGCTTGGCTACCAATTCATAAAACCAGGCAGGACGAAACAATACAACCCAAATTAATAACAGGCCAGAGATAGGGATAGGCCCTATCTCAAGAAGGGTGACCACGATAAGAACAATAAGGCAAAAAAAACGCACATTTCCTCCATTGACTGATTATGGGTACATACCTGAAAGCGGCTACCCATTTAAGGCGGGGCAGTTTAGGGTGAAGCCGCTCAGCCAGCGGTCGCTTTGATGCGGCTTGTCCCGCATTAAATTAGTCGCCCAAATCGCCCATTAGAAATTAATAAACACCGAACCCATAACCAAATTGCGCATCATGTTATTGTTATGTGTAGCATCGTCAACATACTGATTCATATAACCTAACTCAGTGCGTACCTGTTTATTAAACGACCAGCCCAAACCTGCAAAAGCGCGATTCTGATCGAAACCGGATTGCCCACCATATTGGGTTGTATTCAGGCGAATGAAGAACTCATCCCAAGCAATCAGACTTAAACGAGGCTCAATTGCCAGAGGGTGCATAAACCGTATCATCTGACGTGGACGAAAACGAACCTCACCACCTTGCAGAAAATTACTTTCAAACATCGTCCTAAAACTTAATGTACCTATGCTGGTAGGCATAACATAGCGAAACGCCGGCCAAACATCTTGTTGGGAAACATAGCTTTTACCGATATTTTGTGTCGGTACCCAAGTGTAACCTGCCCAGAGAGTTGCTCGCTCACTAAGAGAATAACCCAACGCAGCACGCACAACCCCTTGATACCAATGATTCCAATCTGTATCGAAACGAGCTTGCCCCTCCACCCAAAAACGACTTTTTTCCAAACTTGGAGCAACGCCCTTAAGACTCCCCTCCCCTAAAACTTGCAACCAACCGCCGGCATCCTGAAATAAATCATCATCTGCTCTCGCATCAGATAACATCACAGCAGCACCTAACAACACGCATACCCACCCAAACAGCCTCATTTTTTTCTTAACCATAAGTATTCATCTCATTTGTAAAAGTCACGTTGACTTAAATCACTTGCTTTGGGTTCACCATCGTTAAGTCAACAGCATTGCCCGCACTTTCAGAAAATTATACGGAGGCTAACTAATTATTTTTAAACCAGTAATTTGGTAAACCGTTTAAGAAAATTCAGAATAAACTGGATGTCTTGATCGACAAGGAACACTTAAAAGACAGTAGGCTTGGACACCTAGGCGTCCACCGATTTATTAACATAGTGGTAATTATTCAGACCCCCCCCTAAAAATTACTGCGATTAAGCCGTCATTCCGGCATGGATTGCCGGAATCCAGAATACAGGGAGGTGTTTGTAGCTTGCCATCCGTGGCTTCTGGATCTCGGCAATCCCTGCCGAGATGACGTAACTAAGGAGAGGGGCTGAATAGTTACACACAATGAGCAGCTCGTTCTTCACGCATGGTATAGCTCAAATGTAATTCATTAAGCATGGTTTCTGTATCGATAGGCTGAAGTGCAAGTGGCCCGCTATTTTGGCTTTGCGCAATATAAGTCGGCAAAGAGTCAATACTGTCACGGACATGAGACAACGTTTGACTCAGACGATCCTGGAATTGAAACAACTCCAACGATAGCGCAATTTCCATCTTAATACCTTGTGCGCTATCACCGATATGATCAGAGGTATTTTTCAAACCAGAAAAAACGGCCTCAAGATCACCAAGCACATCATGAATTATGCCGTGAGCCTGGGTAACCATATTGGCATCATTAACAGAATTTTGCGCAGCGACATTAAAGGCATC
>CANNKH010000206.1 GCA_947504985.1 Methylococcaceae bacterium
TGCAATTATTACGCGAGGAAATGGGTGAATTATGGACGCAATTACAAACCAACGAACAAGGCTTTAACAACCGCGAATTTAAAATAGAAGGCAAACACGGTCGCAGGACACGCTGGTTTTCTTGTGCGGGTAACTGGTTTCTGGAAAATGAAGTGCATATCGATGCCTTTTTTGATAATTCATCCAAGCAATATCTGATACTCACCATTACCGACATTACCCGACAACGCCGACAAATGGATGAGTTACACATCCAGACGTTAAAAACGCTCATGTCAGAAGATGAGCGGGTGCGTAGCATACGCGAAACCTTACTGGGCGCCATCCACCAAATTCAGATGCCGATGAACCAAATTAGGGCGGCCGAGCAAATTTTAAAACACAAGGGTGATGAACAAAACGCCGGACTATTGCAAATCCTGAAACAAATTCAACACTCCGGTGAAGAAGCCATCGCCACCATGCAAAACTGTATCCCTGGCATTTTGCAAACGGCAGAGGTTCCGGTTAATCTCAACCAAATTCTGCATGAAGTGCTGTTACTCAATAACCAAAGCCTATGGAGCAATGGCATTGACGTGCATTGGCAGCCACTGACTGAATTACCCAGTATGCTGGGCTCGGCAAATCGCTTGCGAATTTTGTTTAATCAATTAATAGATAATGCCATTACCGCAGTAAGCGCACCTTACACTGGCGAGCAGCGCATTAAAATCAGCACCCATGTGGAAGAAGATTTGCTTCATGTCTGTATCGAAGATACCGGCCCCGGCATTCCTGTGGAAAAACGCAGTAAAGTTTTTGAGCCTTTTTACACCACCAGCGCGACAGGCACGCATAAAGCCGGTATGGGACTGGTTATTGCCAAGGAAATTGTCAACCAGCATCAGGGCTTTATCGATATAGACCCCGGCTATGACCAAGGCTGTCGATTTAAAATCAGCTTCCCGTTGCCCCAACGGGAGTTTGGGAGGCTAAGCTAATGTTTGAACGCACCCAACTCATCGAAGCTGAACTGGACACCTTATATCTGATTAGTCAGGTGTTAAATAGCACCCATGATTTACATGCTAAATTGCAAGCGGTCTTGGAAATACTCCATAAACGCTCGGGTATGCGCTCAGGCATGATCACGATCAAAGAAATTGAAAATGACAGTCTGATTGTCAGCGCAGTACATGCTGACGCGAACAGCCCACTCAATCCGCCCATACGCTACCATCCCGGTGAAGGTTTGATGGGCGCGATACTGGACGCCGGCACCACCATCGTCGTTGAAAAAGTCGCTGATGAACCCCGTTTTTTAGGGCGCTTAGGTTTATATGAACCTGAATTGCCTTTTATCGGTTCACCTATTTATATCGAACAAGGCGACACCATCGGCGTACTGGCAGCTCAACCGGATAACTGTTTATTTTTAGGCGAACGCGCCCGCTTTCTGGAAATGGTCGCCAACCTGATAGCGCAAAGCGTAAAAATGCTCAGAGGGATTGAGCGCACCCAACGCAGTTTACAAAGTGAGCGCGACCAACTCAAACAGGCATTAATTAAAAATTACCGTTTTGAAAACATCATCGGACATTCTGCGCCGATGCTAAAAGTATTTGACCTCATCCGTCAGGTTGCCAAATGGAACACCACCGTATTGATACGCGGTGAATCCGGTACCGGTAAAGAGGTCGTTGCCAATGCCATCCACTTTAATTCAGGCTGCGCCAGCGGTCCGTTTTTAAAACTCAATTGCGCGGCTTTACCCGACACACTGCTGGAATCAGAACTGTTCGGGCATGAAAAAGGCGCGTTCAGCGGTGCTATCAGCCAGCGTAAAGGGCGCTTTGAACTTGCGAATAACGGCACTTTATTTCTTGATGAAATCGGTGAAATTTCAGCATCGTTTCAGGCGAAACTGTTGCGCGTCTTGCAAGAAGGTGAGTTTGAACGCGTCGGTGGCGCACAAACTATTAAAGTCAATGTTCGTATTATCGCCGCTACCAACCGTAATCTTGAAGAGGAAGTCACCCAAGGTACCTTCAGGGAGGATTTATATTACCGCCTCAACGTCATGCCTATTCAGATGCCGGCATTGCGTGATCGTAGCGAAGACATTCCCGAATTATCAGAGTTTTTGTTACGCCGAATTTCGCAGCAGCAAGGCGGACGGCCTTTGGAAATCAAGGAAAGCGCAATACGCATTTTAATGAAGCACGATTGGCCGGGTAATGTCAGAGAACTCGCCAACTGTTTGGAACGTGCAGCGATCATGAGCGCCAACGGTACGATAGACCGCGATGTCATGGTCAACACCGGACTGGAAAATGTAGTCGCAGAAGCGGGTCTCAGTGCAAAACCGCAAAAACTGCCGGCGGTTAATTTTAAAGATGAAAATCTGGATGACCGCGAACGCGTCATTGCCGCGCTAGAGCAAAGCGGCTGGGTGCAAGCTAAAGCCGCCCGTTTACTGAACATGACGCCCCGACAAATTGCTTATCGAATTTCGACGCTGGATATTACGATGAAACAAATTTAGGGAACATAAATGACTGTCAGTCCTTTGAGGACTGGCAGTCATGGCATCTGCCGGTAAAAATATTTAAACCCTCAACAACGCCTTAGCCATCCGCTCAGAAAGCTGCTCTTCAACAAATTGCGGTTCGTTGGGCGGATACAGCTCAACTTCATCCAGTTCGTAATTATATTCTTTGCCTAACGTGATAAGTTCTCTGATCTTTTGTACCGCTAACAGCTTCTCTTTTAACTCAGGATCTGTTTTGGCGTGTTCAGAGAAGGCTTTTATTTGTGCTATTGACATCGTGTTGACTCCTTTGTTGATAATAAAATAGGTACTGCATTAGCAATGTCTGTATATCGCTACACGTTATAGGGCGTGTTCACCCAATCTTTAAGAACGGCAACATCCCGTTCGGGTAAATATGAAAAATCACCACTCACATCCTGAAAAACCGCAATACCGCTATGCTCAGAAATTCGCTTGCCTTTAACCATGTAAAAAAACCAAGCAAACGGATACCCCACCTGACGGTCAAAGCGGCTTAGCACGTTATGTAATGAAAGCCCTTTTTTGCCGTTAACATCGGTCAGTTGTGGCACATTTTTTTGCGGGGCATTAATTATTTCAACGTTAATTTGTTGTTCGCCGAAACGGCCAGTATGTCGGTAAGGTCTAACAATCCAGTCATCGGAAAACACCGTTTTTTGTCCCGCACTACTCCGGTTCCAATCATCCATAAAGCGCTGTGCTGGATGCTCCTGTAGATGATATTTATTAATTTCAGTCATGAAAACAGAGACATCGGTTTTACGCCGATAAGCATAACGCGCCGTTCCAATCGCGAAGGTTTCGATACAATCAGGCACCAGCGGATCGATAAACTCTTCTAAATCTTCGGGTGGATGATCAGCACTCACTAATAAGCGGTCGGACATTTCATGCGTTTTATCAATATCAATCTGCACAAAATCTTCGGCTTTACTGCCGATTTGCACCACAAAATGCAGCGTATTACCGGTTTGCCGTGTGGCAATCAACTGTTGCTCGCGGGCATGATCAATCAGAATTTGCAGATTTTTACCGCATTCGATATAAGTCCGCTCTGTCCATTCCACTAAGTCAGTGGCAATGGGATGACCTGCCATATCAACAATTCCGCCCAAGCGATACCATTCTTCACCGGTTTTGGCTAAACGTATCGGATACTCTGGGTTAAGCGCTTGCAATTTTGATAATAGGAGATCGTCATCACCTGCACCTCGCAGGGCGGTACTTGCCGCCATATCACCCTGAGCGGGTAGCGTGTTTTTACAGATTTTGGCAAGCTGTTGCCCATCCAATTGAAAAGGTTGATCAGCCATAATTATGCTTCCGGTTGTTTATTGCCGAAAAGGCCAGTTAATCGTTCCTGCACGGCGGCTCTGACATCAGGCTCAGGATCATCAGATAGCCCCATCAAGGCTTCAGGGGCAACACGTTGCACGGCGGTATAACGCACCACCCAATCGGGATCATTTAATAAGGTTACGGCATCTTCAGGACGCATACGTTCAGCGAGAATACGCCTGACTTCTGGGGAATCATCATGCACCATGAGTCCTAAGCTCACTTCAGGCAAGCGTTCAGCCACCATTTTTCTAACTTGCATGTCTTTATCACGAATCAAGCGAAACAAACGCCCTTCCGGCAGACGCCTAGCCACTGTTAATCTGACGATGTAATCTGAATCATTCGCCAGCTTTTCCAACGATTCTGTGGCAATACGGTCAGCCACCGTCATCCGCACTTCGCGATCAGGATCATCAATAAGCAGGTTGAGCAACGGTTGCGGCAAACGATAAGCAACCGCTCGTCTAACCACTTCATCGTCATCATGAATTAAATCGGCGAGTGCCTTTTGTGGTGCATAACGCACGGCAATCGCACGCCTTTCCCAAAATTTATCGTGTAAATAGGGCTCGGCAAAACCAGGATTAACGCGAAAAAATCGGTCAATTTGCCGCCCGCTTTCAGCAGTAACACAAGTATCGCCTGGCATACATCGCCCCATTAACAAGGTTTTTCCGCGAAACGGACAAAAACTGCAATCCGCAATGGGAACCGTAACAGGGCTTTCTTGACCAGACATACGACCGCCGTTTACTCAGGGATAATTTCAGCAACGACAATACCGGTTGCTGTTTGGTAATCGGAGGTTAGACACAAGCAATGCTCACGCCCGTCTATCAGGTAAAGGTTAAATTTTTCCTGCGCCAACACGGGGGTGTTATTAGGCAGATCATCATCCATGCAATAAGTAAAATGAAGGCTTGGGTAATCCTGCCTGAGCTGTGACACCGCGCCATCATCAACACCCAAACGGGCAATTTTGTTGGCAATTTCCTGCACTTGTTCTGCTGCTATCATCTTATTGCCCCTAGTTTTTTATGCACGAGTTCAGTCGATTGTAATCGTTTAGCGCTGCAATCAGAATGATGACGTTGGTATTCTGGAAGGGTCTGCGCCAGACGACTGCCAGTCCTCAAAGGACTGGCAGTCGTAAATAGGAAAGCCGTTCCTATCATAAATAGTCAACCTACCGCTTCCCGCTCAAATCTAAACCGCTCATTGGCTTCAATACCCATAGCCTTCGCTAACCAAGGCGGCGGCGTACCGGCAATAACGCGTTGCAGTTGAGTAGTTATATCGGCAATACCTTCCACTTCGGTAAGTTTCATCGGATGAATACCTAGTTTGACGACTTTCGCCGCCGCCGGACCGCCGATAGATGCCACATACAATACTTTACAGTCCTGTAGCTGTTCCGCACGAAAGACGCTTTTGTCATCGACCACCAA
>CANNKH010000207.1 GCA_947504985.1 Methylococcaceae bacterium
AGCATCCCCGGCACTTCTTTAAAAGAATCCATAAGAATAGGCAGCAAGTTGACCGAACAATTTTTGCAAGTGTCTGGCGTACAATCCGTGTCGCAATGGGCAGGCCGTGCCGAACGCGGCGCGGATACTTATGGCAGTCATTACAGTGAATATGAAGTGCGCCTAGAACCCTTATCAGGCGCAGCACAACAACGGATTATGGCTCAGTTGCGAGAAATTCTGGCTAATTTTCCTGGCATTGTCGCTGAAGCCAACACGTTTTTAACAGAACGGATTGATGAAACCATCTCCGGCTACACCTCACCGGTGGTCGTTAATATTTACGGCGATGATTTGAATGTATTGGACAGTAAAGCACAAGCGGTTGCCGGAATAATGCGTGATATGACCGGCGCAGCTGAAGTGCAATTACGTTCGCCGCCAAGTACACCTTTATTACAAATTCACTTGAATCTTGACCAACTCAATTTTCAGGAGGTATTACCTGCGCAGATTATCGGTACCTTGCAAGCCGCTTATGAAACCCGCGTCGTAGGTAAAAATCGCCAGGGCATTAATCCTTATGCTATCGCCGTCACCATAGCGCCAGAACTAAGACAGCAACCCGAAGCCATCGGCGAACTTCCCATCAGAACGCAACAGGGCACTTTAGTAAAACTGGAACAATTAGCAGACATCAGTTACACCAATAGCCGCTATAACATCCTGCACCAAAACGCACAGCGCAAACAAACCGTTACCTGTAATGTTATCGATCGTGATTTGGACGCGTTTATGCAGGAACTAAAATCGCGAGTATTAAAAGAGGTTCCGGTTTCAGCGAATAGTTATCCAGAATTCACCGGTGCGGCGGTTGAACAGGCACAGGCACGCAATGAGTTGATTGTGCATTCATTACTCGCTGGAGCGGGCGTGTTAATGCTAATTTATATCGCGATAGGTAACATTAGACACGTTTTTTTAGCCTTGGCTAATTTACCGTTTGCATTAATCGGCGGCATCGCTGCGGTCGTGTTAACCGGCGCCTCACTTTCGGTGGGTTCTATTGTAGGGTTCGTTACGCTATTTGGCATCACCGTGCGCAACAGCATCATGCTATTGTCACATTATCGACATTTAGTAGACTATGAAGGGAAAAGCTGGAACCTAGATACCGCAATCTTAGGCGCTCAAGAGCGTTTACCCTCTATTTTAATGACCGCGCTGGTCACGGCGCTAGCGATGTTTCCTATTGCATTTAACAGCGATAATCCGGGACGAGAAATTATGGGTCCTATGGCGGCGATTATTATTGGCGGCTTAGTTTCGTCAACATTGTTAAATTTATTATTACTGCCCATATTGCTAGTGCGTTATGGTAGGTTTAAAAATTAAACACGCATAAAAAAAGCGCCTTAACGCGCTTTTTTATGGTGCAATGTAACGTAGCAATGTTTTATACACTATCAACTAAAGCCTGAGCTATCATCCGCTGTTCCGGGGTACCTTTTTTAAGCACGTCTAAAGCAATTTCCTTAGCGGCCTCAGTGTCTCCCATGTCAATATAGGCTATAGCTAAATCAAGCTTTGTTTCCATCTCATCCATTTCAGCCAAATCTGAAATTCCGAAGCTTTTCTCGTTTTGTCCATTTAATTTTTCAGGTGCATTAAAGTCAAAATCGTCAAACGAATCCTGATTATTATCTAAATCACTATCTAATTCGATTTCAAAACCGAATTTTTTATCTGTAGATAAATCCGCCGCACCGGAATTTTCACTCAGTGTATCTTCAACTTTAAATTCTTCGTTTTTATCATCTGTTGAAAAATCAATGGCGTGGAAACTATCACCTAGTTCAAACGGCTCTGTAACATTAAAATCAAATGTCTCATTTTCATTTTCATTTTCTTTTGTATCGAATTCACTAAAATCAAAATCGAATGATTCAAACTCATCTGCAATAACAGGCTTATTTGTTTTATCTGGTTCTTGTGGGTCTACTGCAAATAGACTTAAATCAAAATCGATACTTTCGTTATTTTTGGTGGGCTCATCGTTAATACTGAAAGCTTCCGATTTATCTTCAAAAGAAAGATTATTAATATCAAAGAAACTGTCCACTTCCGCAAACATGTCCTGCTCAGTGACTACAACAGGTTTATTTTCTACTTTCTTTATCTGATCAGACACTTGATTGTCAACGGCAAACATATCCATGTCAAAGTCGATATTTTCATTATTTTGCTTTGACTCATCGTTTTTACCGCTAGATTGAGGTTCTTCTTCAAAAGCAACGCTGCCAATATCAAACACATTATTGTCTTCACCGAACATATCTGGAACCGAATGACTATCAAATAACTTCTCGAAAGAAGCCATATCTAAACTCATATCATCAGTTAATTCATCCGCATCAGTTTCTACGGAAGCCTGATTGCTATTTTCAAAACTTTTGCTGTCCTTTTGTTCGCTATTTTTATGCTTGACTGAAAATAAGGGTGAATCAGCACATACATCGTTACCCATCTCGGCGACTTTTGCCCAAAAACCAATATCAGATTGTTTACCTGCATCAATTAATTCGCTGGCATAAATTTCAAAGGCGCGTTTATTGCCATTAGCATAAAAAATTTCGAGCAGTTTTAACTTGCATTCATCACGCTCAGGCTGATCGGCAATCGCATCACGTATAAGGTCTTCAGCCTGTTGATAGCGACCATAAGCCAGATAAACATCGGCTTCGGAAATTGGATCAATTTCTCCTTGATCCATATCGATAACATCGAAATCACCAGCAGCAAAATCGCTGGCAAAAATATTTTCACCTACCGATAAATCAAAACCATAATTTTCATCAATTGAATCAGAAAAACTATCAGCTGATTTGTCAGCCTTCGCAAGTCCTGCGGGCATATACGCGTTTATGGAATCCTCAGTGCCTTGAGGTTTACGCTGCCGCCACCAAAGCCAACCTAGTCCAGCTAATAAACCCGCACCTGCACCGCCAACACCCAAATAATACCAATCAACAGCACCATCCTCTACGGGAATCTTCGAACGTTCAACGGGGCGCGCCACCGGTTTCGCAATAGGCAATGGGGAAGTCGGTGCAGGCACCGGTGGCGTTAAAGACTTAGGTTGAACATCAACTAAGGGTTTGATCGGCTTAGTGACTTCTGGTAATAACGCCTCAGGCTTGGTCACCCCAATATCTGTCGGTATTGTTTTTTCTGTTATTGCCAGAGGGGGCGGGATAACCTGAGATTGATTTTGCAAAGAAGCAAGCTGCTGGTCTTTCAATGCAACCAGCTCTTGCATTATCGCCAACTGCTTTTCCAGTACCGCAATTTTATCTTGTATTGTATTGTCTACAGGCGCGGAAGTATCTGCACTTTTTTTACTCGAGTCGCCATCACTGGCCACCGAAGCAACATTGCTCGGCTTCTTTTCTTGGGTAAATTTCTGCCCAGAACCTGAAGTTACTGTTGCATTTTCTAAAACTGAATCTTGTGCTGGGGCAATGAGTGTTAATTGATTATCAACAGAAGTATTTTGTGTGCTATCAACCGTTGTGATCTCTTGTGCTTGATTATTTCTCCACGCCTGTATCTGCTTGTTAAACTCACTAACCGCCTGTTTACGCGACAATTTTAAAATAACGTCCCGTTCTGGAACCTTAAGCACCTTACCCGCCAACAAGGCATTAACATTTGCCTTATAAAAAGCGTGGGGGTTTTCTTCATACAGCGCAATGAGCATTTGCTCAACAGATACCTCTGAACCACGGCTAACTTGCTGGGCAATTTTCCAAAGAGTATCGTTTTTGGTCGTAGGTCCATAGCCATCCGCGCTAATACCACTACTTTCAACCACTGAAGGTGATTTTCGTGTTACAGATTGCTGAGCATAATTACGTTCAGACCCGTAATCGTCAGAAGGCGTCGAAATAATAGGAATAGCGGCCTGTTTATAAACTTCGGGAGGATCAACCAATACAGTAAACTCACGAAACAAATTGCCTTTAGCCCAACTTACTTCAAGTAAAAAATCCAGAAAGGGTTCTTTGAGAGCTTCTTTAGAGCTGATTTTTATGACTGCCGATCCGTTAGATGCGACCGTTTCAATCTTAATTTTCGATAAAAAATAAGTCCACGGCACACCGTTTTCATCAAATTTATCAGGAGACGCTAAATTTACGTTGATATCCGCTAGCTTTTCACCTGGAGATAAAACTAATGAAATCTCGGCATCGAGATTTTGATTAAGTGCTGAGTGCAATTTAATCTCACCTATCCCTAACGGATAAGCGCTAGCGGGCATCAGTAACGAAATAGCCGCTAAAGTTTTAGTTAAATTGCGCACGCTACTCTCCTTCAAAATAGTTACCACAGTTCTTTACCGGAATAGTCGAAAATATGAGTAAAGCTTAGACTAGATGTAATTTTTTACCAGCACTTCTGCTATTTGCACACTGTTTAATGCAGCACCTTTACGCACATTATCACCAACCACCCACAAATCAATACCATGAGGATGAGAAATATCTTCCCTGATACGCCCAACAAAAACATCATCATGACCTGAAGAATCAGTTACCGCCGTTGGATAGCCGCCGTCTTTACGCTCATCTATCACAGTGACGCCAGGCGCTTTCTCAAGCAAACTTCTTACGGTAGCGACATCAATTTTTTGGCGAGTTTCAATATGTACCGCTTCTGAATGACCATAAAAAACCGGAACCCGTACAGCAGTTGCATTAACTCTAACGGTATTGTCACCAAGGATTTTTTGAGTTTCCCAAACCATTTTCATTTCTTCTTTGGTATAACCATTTTCAAGAAAAACATCTATTTGCGGCAACACGTTAAACGCAATTTGTTTAGGATAAACATTCGTTTTAATCGGCTGCATATTAAGAAGCGCAGTCGTTTGACGAACCAGTTCTTCTATCGCCTCTTTACCCGTACCTGAAACCGCTTGATAGGTACAAACATTGATGCGCTCAATACCAACAGCATCATAAATCGGTTTTAAGGCAACCAACATCTGAATAGTTGAGCAATTTGGATTAGCAATAATACCGCGATGCTTATAATCGGCAATTTTTTCAGGATTGACTTCAGGGACAACTAAAGGAATATCATCATCATAGCGAAATTGCGAGGTATTATCGATGACAATACAGCCCGCTGCAGCAGCTTTGGGTGCATATTCTGCCGAAACAGAGGCACCTGGAGAAAATAAACCAATTTGTACCTTAGAAAAATCGAAAGTAGCCAAGTCATGCACAGCTACCGATCCACCTTTAAATGGAATCCTTTTGCCAACCGAATGGCTACTCGCCAAGGCGTATATTTCTCCGAT
>CANNKH010000208.1 GCA_947504985.1 Methylococcaceae bacterium
CCTCAGTCTAGCGTTCTATCTAATTGTGCTTAGCAACACACTGATTCAATTTAACTGAGCGTATACCTCATGGGCATATGAATACACAAATTACACAGCTGAAGCTAACCGGCTGGAAGCCGGTGGCTTAAACCTTGTGATGGAAAGTGAAATTGTACCAACAAAATATTGTGATAAACGCTGACGATAAGAGTACCTCATGTGGCTCGGTGTATTATTCAAAGCGAGATTTAGACCATATTCTTGAGCAGCAGCTCTAAAAAACCATGGCAGAAGCCGGCGGAGTATTGGTTTTACGTAATTATTATCAGATGGAAGAAGAATGATATTTTGCGCAATGAGCATAAGCCCTTAAGATTGGCGGCTCAAGCTACGCGATTTATCTGCTGTTGAAAATGCTGCATCTCATCAGCTATTCCACAGGAACCCCACCCCTACGGACATATCCATGACAGAACCCAGCCATCTCACTGCACTAGACAGCGGCATTGCGATAATCCATTCCAATCAGCTCGAAGCCTTGCGCGATGTCGTCGAATACTGGCTGAGACAACATCCCTTGGCGCCGCTGGAAAACGATGTATTCCTGGTGCAAAGCAATGGCATGGGCCAATGGTTGCAGCAAAGTCTGGCGCAAAATAATTCTCTGGGTATCGCAGCGGCGATAGATATGAAATTGCCCTCGTTGTTTATCTGGAGTATTTATCGTGCCGTCATCGGGCAGAAGATCCCTAAGGAACAGTTACTGGCAAAAGCTCCGCTGACCTGGCGATTCTACCGCTTGTTACCTGCGCTGATCGCCCAAGCCGAGTTTGAGACCTTGGCGAGATTTCTGGCCGACGATAACACTAGCCGCAAGCGCTATCAACTTGCGGAACAACTCGCTGATCTTTTTGACCAATATCAGGTGTATCGTTCGGACTGGCTTACCGATTGGGCGACAGGAAATGATGGCTTGCGTGACGCCCACGGCGAGCTGCAGGCCTTGCCCGAACCGCAACGCTGGCAGGCCAGCTTGTGGCGCGCCGTGCTGGCCGATTTGGGCGAAGACTATAGCTCTTCTGCGAGTCGTGCCTCGGTACATGCGCAGTTCATGGCTAACATCGATAAGCTGGAGCAGGCGCCCTTGAGTATACCGCGTCGTATCATATTGTTTGGCTTGTCGTCCTTACCCCAGCAATCGCTCGAGGTGCTGGCTAAATTAGGACGGTTTTGTCAAATCGTGTTGTTTGTTCATAACCCCTGCCAGCATTACTGGGCAGATATTATTGAAGACAAAGAGCTGTTAAAAGCCGAGCGGCATAGGCAAGCGTATAAAAAAGGCATGAGCGCATCGCTGACCGAAGACGAATTGCACCTTCATGCACAACCCTTGCTCGCGGCATGGGGAAAACAGGGGCGTGATTACATCCGTTTGCTGGATCAGTTTGATGAAACCAACAGCTATGCCAACTGGCATTGGCCGGACAACAAAATCGATCTGTTCAAGGATTACTGTGAACCGGGCCTAGGCAGCCTGTTGCAGCAACTGCAACAAACGATACTGGATCTGGAACCTGTACCTAAGGAACCGGTCATCTTGACTGAGGTCGATCAGTCCCTGGTGTTTCATATTGCCCATAGTCCGCAACGCGAAGTCGAAATCCTACACGATCAGCTGTTAGAGCGCTTTAATAAGGCTGCCCAAAACGGCAAGCCCCTGCATCCGCGCGATGTGATTATCATGGTGCCGGACATCAATAAATACGCGCCGCATATTCGCGCGGTATTTGGCAATGTGCAGCCGGATGATCCCCGCTACATACCCTACAGCCTCGCCGATCAGCAACAGCGCGGCCAAAATCCCTTGCTGGTGGCGGTTGAAGCCTTGCTTAATCTGCCGGACTCGCGCTTTACCGTCAGCGAGTTTCTCGCCCTGCTGGAAGTGCCGTCCTTAAGGCAGCGTTTTGCTATTGAGGTAGCGGCCATTCCCAAATTACATCAATGGATAGAAGAAGCTGGTATCCGCTGGGGGTTAAACGCCGAGCAACGCACTCAGTCTGTCGCCATGCCTGAAAATTTGGACGTCAACACCTGGCAGTTCGGCTTGCGACGAATGTTGCTCGGTTATGCGGTCGGAGCCGGTACAGCCTTTGAGGATACCGAGCCTTATGCAGAAATTGGCGGTCTCGATGCACAATGGCTAGGTGGCTTGTCCTTACTGCTGGAGACGCTGGAAAGCTACGCGACCTTGCTGCGGCAGTCACAAAATGCAACTGACTGGCAAATCTTGCTGTCAAAACTGCTGGAAGATTTTTTTATCGTCAGCGACGAGCGCGACCGGAAAATGCAGGACACGCTGACTCGCGCCTTAAGCAGCTGGGGGCTATGCTGCGACCTAGCCGGCTTAACAGCAAGCGATACCTTACCTTTGTCCGTGGTCAAGGAAGCCTGGTTATCCGGCGTGGATGAACCCAGTCTGCACCAACGCTTTCTCAGCGGCCGGGTCAATTTCTGCACACTGATGCCGATGCGCGCGATTCCGTTTCAGTTGATTTGTTTGCTGGGCATGAATGACGGTGATTATCCGCGCAGTCAGCAACCACAGAGTTTTGATTTAATGAGTCAGCGCGGACATTACCGGCCGGGGGATAGATCGCGCAGACAGGACGATCAATACCTGTTTCTCGAGGCCCTGCTTTCGGCAAGACAACAGCTGTATGTCAGCTGGGTAGGCCGCAATATTCGCGACAATAGTGAAAGACCGCCGTCGGTGCTGATCAGTCAGCTGCGTGATACCTTAGATCAAAACTGGCAAATCGTGGGCAACAAGCCACCACTGGAAGAGAACCCATCCCTCCTACTAAAAGCAATGACGGTTGAACACCCGTTGCAACCTTTTAGCCCACAGTATTTGGCGAAAAATCGCGATCCCCGCTTGTTCACTTATGCCCGGGAATGGTTTGAAAAATCGACTTTAGTTCATTCAAGCCTTGAATCAACAATCAGCGCTGATGAAAAAACCTATACGCTGAGCTTGGAATCTCTAGCGCGTTTTTTGAAAGCGCCGGTCAAAAGCTTCTGCAATCACACCCTCAAGTTTGGTTTTGATACCGATGACGTAACCAGCGAGGATAACGAACCGTTTGCCTTTAACCCGCTCGAAAGTTATGGGTTGCGTAACGACTTGCTGGAGGCATTGCAGAGTGAAAATCCAGTCGATACCGATATGTTTTTCGTACAGCAAGGTTTGGCGATGGCTCGCAAAGGCCAGTTGCCCTTGGGTGGCTTTGCTCACGCGGCCTTTGCCGAGCTTGCCGATCCGGTCAAGCAGGTCTGGCAGCATTACCAGGCGGAGCTGGTAGTATGGCCTACTGAAATTGATTCGCGTGCCGTTGCCTTGAGTTTTTCGCTCCCAGACAGCGCCACTATCCAGCTGACCGGCGATCTGAGCAATTTACGGCAAAGCACTGATCTTCAGCAAAACTGCATGCTTCATCTAAGCGCGCAGTCGCTGACTAAAGATAACAAAATCAAATACCCCAACCTGTTGCTGTACTGGGTACAACATCTTGCGGGGTGCGCGATCGGCCTGGATCTGCAAACCCGGGTGGTCGGTTCCGATACGGTGATCGAAATAGCCCCGATAGCCCAAGCAGAGGCGCTGGCCCAGCTCAAAATACTGATTGAATCCTGGCAGCTAGGCATGCAATACCCGTTGCCGGTCGCCTGCAAAACCGCGTTCGCGTGGTTAAGCGCAGCGCCGGACAAGGCGCTGGATGCAGCACAATCGGCGTACGAAGGCGATGACTGGAACCGTGGTGAAGTGGATTACGATGCTTACCTAGGCCGTTTTTTCCCGAGCTTTATCAGCTTAACACCCGAGACTGCCTCAGAGGGTTTTGTGGCATGGGCTGACACGCTTTACCAGTCGGCATTTACTCAGATCAAGCTGCAGGGAGCACCCGCATGACAGTCGCCAAACCTTTAAATGCACTCGATTTTCCGTTATCCGGCAGCCGCTTGATTGAAGCCAGCGCCGGTACCGGCAAGACCTATACCATCGCGGCCCTTTATGTGCGCCTGATTCTGGGTCATGGCTTGGATAATACGAGGGAATTATTACCGCCCGATATTCTGGTCGTAACCTTTACTGATGCCTCCACCAAAGAACTGCGCGAGCGCATCCGTGCCCGTCTTACCCAGACGGCACGCTTTTTTCGTGACCAACCCGTAGAAAGCGATGGTTTCCTGGAACAACTGCGCGCTGCTTATGATTCCTGTGACTGGAGCGCTTGCGCCCATAGGCTGGAACTGGCCGCCAACTGGATGGACGAATCCGCTGTGTACACCATACACAGTTGGTGTAATCGCATGTTGCAGCAACATGCGTTTGACAGCGGCAGCCTGTTTCGTCAGGAGGTCAACACCAATGACGCGGAGCTTTTAAATGAGGTGGTTCGGGATTATTGGCGGACTTTCTTTTATCCCTTAACTGAACTGTCGTGCCCGGCCGTATTCAAACTGGCAAAGTCACCTGAAGACCTGACTCAATTGCTTAAACCCTTGTTATCAGAAACCGAAGCAGGGGGACTTGAATGCGTCGACGCTGACGTAGCCGCTGTATTCGAGGACTGGGGGAACTGGGGAAAACAACGGCGCGACCTGGAAACACAAGCGCGAACTCTTTGGCTGAACAACCGGAAAACTATCGAGACCTTGCTGAATAATGCCTCTAGTAGTGGTTGGCTTCATGGCAATAAATACCGCGTAGCGACGTTCAGCAACAAATTGGCGGAACTGGCTCTCTGGGCATCCGGCATTAATCTGGACAGTGAGGCCCTGGAAAAGTTTGGCTCACAAAAACTGCTATCGGGACTGGTCAAGGCCCATCAGGACAAAGCCTGTGATTTAAGCCATGCCGCTTTTCCAGCCATTGATGACTTGGTCAGTCACTCCCGACAAGAACCGGACATCAGTGAAAAACTCCTTAAGCACGCCCTCCAGTGGGTAAGAAATCGCTACGACACCGAAAAACAACGCCTGGCACAAATGACCTTCGATGACATGCTGACGCGACTGGATAAGGCTCTGCTGGGTGTGACTGGCGAGCAACTGGCAAATGTGATCCGCTCACAATATCCTATTGCGTTGATAGATGAATTTCAGGACACCGACCCGGTGCAATACCGGGTTTTCGAGCGTCTGTATGATGATCCTACAGCTACCGAGCTGGGTTGCTTCATGATCGGCGATCCGAAACAGGCGATCTATTCGTTCCGGGGCGCCGACATTTATACCTATCTCAGAGCCCATAAAGCCACGGCAGGCAGGCATTACACACTGGCGACCAATTAC
>CANNKH010000209.1 GCA_947504985.1 Methylococcaceae bacterium
ATAAGTCATCGGCCCGGGTTTAAGCCAATATTGTTTAGAAATCCAGACTACGCGCTGCATGGGTTTAATAATGTTGAGTTAATCGCTCCCAAAACTGAGCGAAAAGAGACGGTTAAAAAAATAGAAAATGAATAATACGCAAGGCACTGGCATTATGCAACGACAGACAACTATTCAATGACCTAGCTATCATTAACCCATGAAGTCACTAAAAATCAGAGTAAGTATTGATCTCCCCCTTTGAAAAAGGGGGATTGAGGGGGATTTATCTAATAAAATCTCCCCTAACCCCTCTTTTCCAAAGAGGGGGACTGAATAGTTACAAATCAGATAATACTTAAAACGCCATTCAAGCCCTTCCCCTAATGAAAAAATCTCCCAACACCAATATTCAGGTCTATAAACGCTTATTAATTTATGTCAAACCACACCGTAGCTTATTTGCCATCAGCATTGTGGGTTTTTTACTTTATTCCAGTACCCAACCGTTATTTGCAACGCTCATTCAGCAAATCATCGATACGCTGCAATCAAAATCCCGTGAAAATATGTATTATTTACCGTTATTTTTTAGCGGCTTAGTGCTTTTTCGGGGCATAGGTAACTATTTAGGCAATTATTTTCTGGCGAAAGTCTCGTTAAATGTGATCCATACCTTACGTTGTGAAATTTTTGACAAATATACCCAATTGCCCACCGCCCATTTTGATGCGAATAACAGCGGCTATATGATTTCAAGGATTACTCACAATGTCGGTCAGGTCGCGCAGGCGACTACCGATGCGGTTCGCAAAGTAGTCCAGGAAGGTTTGACCGCATTAGGCTTACTGGCGTATCTGTTTTATACCAACTGGCTGTTATCACTGGTTTTTTTGGTGGTGGCACCCATTATCGCACTGCTCGTCAATTACGTCAGCAAGCGCTTGCGTATGCTAAGCAAGCGCATCCAGGAATCGATCGGTGACATGACCCATATCACCTCGGAATTGGTCAATGGACATCGTGTGGTGCGCAGTTACGGTGGTGAAAATTACGAGCGTAAGCGGTTTCTGGAAAGCAGTTTATATAACCGTAGACAATCTTTAAAATCTACCACGACAGCGGCAATCCATAATCAGGCCATGCAATTGATTATCGCCTTGGCATTGGCGTTTTTAATGTATATGGCTTTGTTTTTTATGGAACAGTCCAGTGTTGGTGTATTTGTGGGCTATCTAACGGCCGCTTTTTTATTGCCCCGACCCATCAGGCAATTAAGCGATGCCAATAGTGATATACAACGGGGTATTGTTGCCGCTGAATCACTTTTTGAAATTCTCGATGAATCCAGCGAACCCGATGATGGCCGTTATGAAACTGAAATCTGCCAAGGCGCCTTGGAATTTAAAAATCTCTCATTTCAATATGTCGGGGCTAATGAGCTAACGCTGCGAAATATCAATTTTAAAGCCGAACCTGGACAAACGATTGCATTAGTTGGCGCTTCAGGCGGCGGTAAAAGCACACTGGTTAATTTGGTGTCCCGTTTTTATACGCACGACAGTGGGCAAATATTGCTGGATGGCGTTGAAATCAATGACTATAAACTTACCAATTTAAGGCAACATATCGCCCTAGTAAATCAGCAAGTCACCTTATTCAATGATACGATTGCCAATAATATCGCTTACGGCGCGTTGGCAAATGCCAGCCGCAGCCAGATTACCGCCGCCGCTGTTGACGCTTATGCGATGGAATTCGTGAGTAAACTGGCACAGAATCTGGATACCGAAATTGGCGAAAATGGCGTTAAATTATCGGGTGGACAACGCCAGCGTCTGGCCTTAGCCCGTGCCTTATTAAAAAATGCGCCTATTTTGATACTGGATGAGGCGACTTCGGCGCTTGATACCGAATCAGAACGGTATATTCAAGCGGCACTGCAAAAAGTCATGCGCAACCGTACTACGCTAGTGATTGCGCACCGCTTATCAACAATAGAAAATGCCGACCTGATTTTAGTCATGGATCATGGACAAATTATCGAACGCGGCTCGCACCACGAATTGCTGGAAAAAAATGGCGCGTATGCAAAGTTACATGCCATGCAGTTTAAAGATCAACCAGAACCTTCAGGTCAATACGTCAACTAAACCTTTACAGATAATATTATGGTAGCCAATCTTAAAGACACCCCACAATGGATGAGCGAAGAAGACTATTTAGCCAGCGAACTGGAACGTGAAATCAAACATGAATATATTGATGGGTATATTTATGCGATGTCAGGCGTGAAAAAAAATCATCAGCGTATCACTGCCAATATAGACAGAGCGTTTGGGACTTTCTTTAAAAATAAACCTTGTGAATCTTTTGCCTCGGACATTAAAGTCAAAGTCGGTTCTAAATTTTTTTATCCCGATGTCATGGTCGTGTGTAATGACAATAACCAGGACTATTACACAGAAACACCGGTGATTATCGTCGAAGTCTTGTCAAAATCAACCCGCAGAAAGGACGAAACCATCAAAAAAATCGCTTATCTGAATATTCCAACGCTTCAGGAATATGTGCTGATTGAACAGGATTTTGTCGATGTGGAAGTATGCAGACGCCAGGAAGGCTGGATTTCCAGACACTATTTTTTAGGCGATAACGTAAATTTTGAATCCGTTGGCTTAATAATGCCTGTTGAAGAAATTTATGCGCGTGTCGATAACCCAGAGGTTCGCACTTTTTTTACCCCTACTGAAATATCAACCAATTAAATTTGGAGTTTTTTTGAAAACATTTATAGCTATGCTTGAAGACCATAAGGAAATGATTAATAACCTCGCCCATTGCAACGATGACATTGAAAGCGCGGGTCAATTGTTAATCAACACCTTGCAACAAGGCGGCAAACTATTGCTGTGTGGTAACGGTGGTAGTGCGGCTGATTGCCAACATATTGCGGCAGAATTGGTCGTGCGTTATGAAAAACACCGTCAGGCTTTAGCGGCAATAGCACTGACAACAGACACTTCAATTTTAACCGCACACAGTAATGATTATGGTTTTGAAACGGTTTTTTCCCGCCAAGTAGAAGCATTGGGTCAGCCTAACGATGTGTTGTGTGCTATTTCCACATCAGGGCATAGCAAAAATATTATCAAAGCGGCGCAAACTGCCCAGCAAAAAAACATGCGTGTCATTGTCTTAACGGGTGATTCAGGCGGTGAGTTGATCGAACACGCTACGGTTTCGGTAATCGTACCGTCAACGGTAACGGCAAGAATTCAGGAAGCCCATATTTTAATTGGTCACTGGTGGTGTGGCCTGCTTGAAGATCAATTTAAGGAGATAACGTGCTCGCTTTAACCCCTGAATTTAGCCATGCCAGCATTATCGTCATCGGCGATATTATGCTCGACCGTTACTGGTCTGGGCAGGCGGCTCGCATTTCGCCGGAAGCTCCGGTACCGGTTGTCCGTATCAAAACCATTGAAGATCGCATTGGCGGCGCGGGCAATGTTGCGCTCAATATCGCCAGATTAGGCGGTAAAGTGACTTTGCTGGGCGTCATTGGCAATGATGCCGATGGACATAGCGTGAAGGCTTTACTGGAAGCAGAAGGCGTAACTTGTGACTTTGTTGTGGAACCCACCGTACGCAGTATTTGCAAATTACGGGTCATGGCACAGCATCAGCAATTAATCCGTCTGGATTTTGAAGAATCGACACTGAATTTTGATCGTCAAGCGTTACAGGAAAAATTGGCACTGCATTTGTCTGAGCATGAGGTTATCGTGTTTTCGGATTACGGCAAGGGGACATTGTCAGAGGTATCAAGTTATATCAGCACCGCTAAACAAGCTGGTCTTAAGGTATTAGTTGATCCTAAAGGCACAGATTACCTGCGCTATAGCGAAGCCGACATCATCACGCCGAATCTTGCGGAATTCCAGGCTGTGGTTGGCGCTTGTGAAACTGAACAACAGCTTTTAGATAAAGGCCGCGAATTACTGGCGCAACGCCAAATAGCAACGTTGCTATTGACGCGCGGTGAAGCAGGCATGACTTTAATACAGGCAAATAAAGCACTCTCATTACCTGCCCAAGCCAAAGATGTCTTTGATGTCACAGGTGCAGGCGATACGGTCATTGCCGTTATGGCGTTAGGCGTAGCGCTTGATATACCATTGCCTGAAGCCATGTATCTGGCTAATTTAGCGGGCGGTATCGTGGTCGGCAAATTGGGAACGGCAACGGTATCAATGCAGGAACTCATCCGCGCCATGCACGGCGACCGCGATGCCTTATACGGTATCGTTACAGAAGATGAATTAGCGCGCCTGATCGCCGCCGCGAAAGCGCATGGCGAACGTATCATCATGACCAACGGTTGTTTCGATTTGCTACATGCCGGTCATGTGAGCTATTTACAGCAAGCGAAAACCTTAGGCGACCGCTTAATTGTTGCGGTTAATTCAGATGCCTCGGTTAAGCAACTCAAAGGTGATACTCGCCCTATTAACGGCTTGCATGAACGTATGACCGTATTGGCCGCGCTCGCCTGTGTGGACTGGGTGGTTGCTTTTTCGGAAGAAACACCAGAGCGTCTGTATTGCCGAATGCTGCCCGATGTTATCGTTAAGGGCGGGGATTATCTTCCTGAACAAGTCGCAGGGGGTGATTGCGTGCTTAAAGCGGGTGGTGAAATAAAAATTTTACAGTTTGTCGAAGGTCATTCAACAACATCAATGATTAATGCCCTAACTAATCCCAAAACAAGAGGTGAATCATGATCATTGTCACTGGTGGCGCCGGTTTTATAGGTAGTAATCTCATTCGTGCCTTAAATGCACGCGGCGAGCGCAATATCTTGCTGGTTGATAATTTATCGAACGGTCAAAAAATGCACAATATCGCCGATCTTGATATTGCCGATTACATGGATAAAATTCAATTTATCGAAAAAATTGATACACAGCATTTCTTTGATGGGATACGCGCTATTTTTCATCAAGGCGCCTGTTCATCAACAACAGAATGGGATGGTCGCTATGTCATGGAAAATAATTATGAGTATTCCAAGCGCTTATTACATTGTTGCCTAGCAAAAAATGCCGCTTTTCTGTATGCCTCTTCGGCCTCTGTTTACGGGACGGGTGAACATGGTTTTCGGGTAGATCGCCATTGCGAATATCCAATCAACATGTATGCTTATTCAAAGTTTCAGTTTGACCAACATGTACGCACACTATTACCACAAGCCACCAGTCCTATTGTTGGCTTCCGCTATTTTAATGTGTACGGTTCAAGAGAACAGCATAAAGGC
>CANNKH010000210.1 GCA_947504985.1 Methylococcaceae bacterium
CTGATCCTGCCGATTGGGCAATGGGTATTGGAAACGGCTTGTGTGCAGCTCAAAAAATGGGCGGATGATTTTGCCACCTGTCATTTGCAGCTTGCCGTCAATGTCAGCGCCCGTCAGTTCCATCAGCCCGATTTTGTCCAACAAGTGCTTGCTGTTGTGGCGCGTACTGGCATTGATCCCCGCAATCTCAAGATTGAACTGACAGAAAGCGTGGTTCTGGACAATGTTGCCGACACCATTCTTAAGATGACCGCATTAAAAGAGAGAGGGGTGATGTTTTCAATGGACGATTTTGGCACCGGCTATTCTTCGTTAGCTTATCTGACGCAGTTGCCGATGGATCAACTCAAAATCGACCAGTCTTTTGTGCGTAATATCGGCAGCAAACCCTCAGATGCCACTATCGTACAAACCATTATTGTCATGACCAAAACCTTAGGGATGGAAGTGATTGCCGAAGGTGTGGAAACCCAGGCGCAACGCGAGCTTTTGGAACAGTATGGCTGTAAGCTGTACCAAGGGTATTTGTTCAGCAAGCCCGTGCCGCTGGCTGAGTTTGAGGCGTTATTGCCGCGTTGAGAGGCATAAATCCCATACGCGCCAACTTAAGGAAAAGTATCTACCAAATTTTCTAAGCCGTCATTCCGGCAGGGATTGCCGGAATCCAGATGCCATGGATGGCGAAACTAATTCCTGCCACAAATCTTGCCAGCTTGGGTTCTGTTGTTCAATAAGACGCTTCTTTACTGTCCGTGACCATTTTTTAAGTTGTTTTTCCCGCAAAATGGCACTTTCCATTCCTTCGTGAACTTCATACCAAACCAAGTCATGTACAGCATAGCGTTTGGTAAAACCTTCAACCATTCCTTCACGGTGTTGATAAACCCGTTTAATTAAATCGGAAGTCACCCCAATATACAGCGTCCCGTTTTTCTGGCTTGAAAGCATGTAAACACAAGGTTGCTTGGTCATTTGCATATCCTGTCACCTCCCTGTGATCTGGATTCCGGCAATCCACTTGTGCCCCAGAGGGTATGCCGGAATGACGGCTTAGAAAACTTAGTAGATACTTATGGCTCAGAACACCGCTTCTATGCGGCTAACAATCTCACTGGAGGCCAGCTCCAGGCCATTTTTATAGCATTGAATGGCACTATCTTTATCACCCTGTTCAAACAGTAAATCGCCAAGTAATTGATAGGCCTGAACGGTAGGTTCTGCAGCAATACTTTGTGTCAAGTAGCCTTGCGCTTTTTCGTTATTCAAACAGTGGAGACTCAGCTTGCCTAAAATCGCCAGCAACACGGCATCATTTACATGCAGAGAGAGCCAGCGTTCAGCCATTGTTAGCTGTTTTAGCACATCCTTCGAGGGAATCGTGCCAAATAGCACTAATAAGGTGGTATCCCAGTTCACCGATAATGCAACCGCCAATTCATCTTCAACCAGCTCACCTGCGCCAGCATTAATCATCGCGGCAAAATAAATCGCAGAAACACCAGACATTTTTCTAATGTAATTAGGAATCTCTGACCATATCGCTTGTATTTCAGCAACCTCACCCGTCTCTGCCGCTTGCTTCAGCAACTTACTAAAAGCTTCTGTTTCCAACAATTTTATTTCTGCTTCCATCAGAATTTTATTGGTATGCAATGAAGGCAGTAATTTGCGTATACCTTCCCAATTACCTGCTTTCTGATAAGTCTGGTGCATTAATTTTAAGACGCTGGCGTGAGTCGGTTCAATTGAATGCAATTTTGTTAGTGTTTCTAGCGCTTCATCAAACTGATTGCCAGATAAATGTAATTCTGCCTGGGTAAGCCCTATTGCCACCCCTGAGTCGGGTGACTGAACCGCCGCTTTTTTTAGATATTCGTCTCGTTTATCAAACGCACCGCGAGACTGTGCTGCTTTAGCGGCAGTCAGATAATGAAGTAAGGGCGCGCCGCTATGAGAGGCGTGTTTAATTAAAACATGCTCCGCTTTTTCCCAATTGCCCTCGGCAGAATCGACTAAACCTGCAATCAACGCTTCCTGCGAACGATTAAACTTTACCGTACTGCCTCTGCGCTTAAGCTGACCCGGCAATCGAATCAGATAACCCAAGGTTCTGAAAAAGAAATACAGTATGAAAAAAGTAATAATCTGCGTAACTGAAAAAATCGCCAAGGTGGTTTCTAACGACCAATGCCCTATGCCAATCAACACATAACCTGGCGTCTCAAATCCTTGTAGCCAGTTATTGACTAAAAAAGCGGTCGCAACAGCAAAGACCAGAGATCCTAGAAAATAAAATACTGTTTTCATTACTGATGCTCAGGTTGTTTCGCTACAGATGACGGCACTTCCAGCGTTGGCTTAGGACGTGCTGTTTCAGGCGGGATTGCCGATTCAATGTTTAATGACGTTTTAGCTTGATCTAAGGACGGCTGATCTGCTGAATGCTCCATCGGCATTGATTTATCGGCCTCCAAACGCAGCTTAGCAATATCCCTGAGCATTTTTATCGACTGACTAATATCAGGATATTGACTACGAAGTTTAATGCCCACCAAGCGATTAAGCTCGGTGCTCATCGCTCGACTCTCGTCATTTTTAGCAAAATGCTGTTCGATCCAGTTTTTAGCGTCAGTCAAACTTGATCCATAAATCGCTTCATTATGTTCAACCACAGCGATTTTTATGATTTCCAACTTCACTCTTAATTGCTCACGAATAAACTCGGCTTGTTCAGGCGTTAAAATCGCGCTAACCGGCTGATCAGTATGTCTAATGGTTACAAAGCCCTCAAGATGACTCATTGCGGAATCCAGCAAATTATGTTCTGCCTCAGACTTATCGGCGTGATCATGTATTTCTACCGTGGGCGTTAGCTCTTTTCCTGAATAAGGCAGAAATAGCGTTAACTTATCCACTTGAGCTTCCAGCGATTGCAATGTGGCATACATACCGACAATATCAGGCACCTGGATATTGCGAATAGCCGCAATGTCCTTGGCAATCTGTTCACGTACTTTAAATACACCGGCATCACCGCTTTCATGCAAACGTTGATCTGCCGCTTCCAAGGCTTCGCGCGTGGTGTTGACATCGCCTATCAAATGTAGCCGTTCATTGGCAACGCTTAATAAATATTCGGCGTCAGCAACGAGCCAATCACCTCGGGTTTTGCCCAATTGACGCTGTATACGTTGAACCGCTTCGTTCAACTCTTGGCGTGTACTATCCAATTTTTGATTATGTAACTGTGAAAAATCGGCGAGGGTTTTGGTGAAGTGAGTATCTTTACTGCCAATATTAACCTCTAACGCGGCTAACTGGTTTTGGATGGCAACAAGCTGGTCTTGATAATCGGCTATCTGCTTTGACATTTGCCCTTTAACTTCGCCCCCCAAACCTTCCTGGCGATCCCGTAATTGCATAAACAGATAAAAACCGCCACCGGCTACCCCAACAATAATGAGCAAAATAATGATACCAAACCAGAATCCGCTACGTGACCGATGGGCTTTTTTAGTTTCGCCCACTTCTTGTTTTTGTTGTTCACTCAATTCTGCCACGCTATTCCCCCGTTAAACACTTTGTTACTGCCTCAAGAATTGCTGTATCCGATGGACTTGCCGCCACAACAATTTGTTTAAATCCCAATTCCGCCGCCATTTGCCCGATTCTATCGCTTATCACTACTAAGTGTGTGGCAAATAATAGCGGCTGATAACGCTCACCCAACATTATCAATAAATTTTGTAATGCTTCACCGCTAGTAATCGTAATGGCATCCAGCTTTCCCTGTGTCAGCAATGAAAGCACCTCTGAAATATCCAGTTCGGGAATAATTCTTTTATAGACATCCAAATAATCGACGGTTGCCCCTCGGTTACTCAATGTTGTCGCTAATGCTTCGCGCCCACCTTCACCACGCACAATCATAAAAGACTGCCCATCAATATGTTGCAGTTGCGGCATAGCCAGCAAGGCTTCACTGCTATAGCCCTGGCTAGGAACCAAATCTACGGGCAAACCCGCTAACGTCATAGCCTGTGCGGTTGCCGCACCTATCGCAACAAAACGCATGTCATGCGAGAGCGGCATTCTACCACCATCTAAATAGTAATTGTGCATAGTTACTGCATTGGCACTGACAAAAACAAGCCATTGAAATGTATCAATGAGCGCCAGTTTCGCTTTTATTTTTTCAACCTCATCAACAGGTTTAATTTCAAGGGTTGGAAGGCGAACGGCAATGCCTCCCCTCTGCAAAATCAACCGACTTAACTTATCCGCCTGATGTGCTGGGCGCGTTACCAAGACATGCGCTCCGTTCAAAACAGCCATTAGGCAAACAGTGCCTGCAGAATTTTATCTGCGCCTTGTGCTAGCAAATCTTCGGCAATCCAGCGTCCAATAATTTCAGGCTGATCCGAACTGCCTGAGCACTCACTACGATACAAGACACTACCGTCAGGATTACCGACTAAACCGCGCATAAACAAGTGCTCGCCTTGTCTAAGTGCATAGCCGGCAATAGGCACTTGGCAACCGCCATTTAAACGGGAATTCATCGCCCGTTCGGCAGCGACACACAAGCCCGTTTCGCTATCATGCAACGCCGCAAGTAATGCGTTAATTTGCGCATCATCACGACGACATTCTATACCGATAGCGCCCTGCCCTATTGCTGGAAGACTAACCGTTATTGCCAGACATTGCGTAATACGCGAAGCCATACCGAGTCTTTTCAATCCGGCTGATGCCAAAATAATGGCGTCATAGTCTCCGGCATCCAGTTTGGCTAACCGCGTATTAACATTGCCGCGTAATGACAAAATTTCAGCATCAGGAAATTTCTCTTTGATCTGGCATTGCCGACGTAAACTGGACGTACCGATTCTGGCATTAACTGGCAAATCATCGATAGATTTATAGTGATTAGACACAAAGGCATCGCTAGGGTCTTCGCGTGACAACACTGCCGCCAGATGCAGTCCATTGGGAAAATCTACCGGTACATCTTTCATTGAATGCACGGCAATATCGGCGATGCCTTCCAACATACCTTGCTCAAGTTCTTTAACAAACAAGCCCTTGCCACCAATCTTCGCTAATGGCGCATCAAGAATTTTATCGCCACGCGTTACCATTTTGACCAATTCGGTTGTTATTTCAGGAAAGGCAGCAACTAAACGCGCCGCGACATGCTCTGCCTGCCATAACGCCAACGGACTTTGGCGTGTAGCAATACGGATAATTTTTTTAGCCAAAAGTAAACCTTCATGTCAAAAAATAAAGGTC